>DATJXP010000381.1:0-6128 GCA_035500035.1 Candidatus Acidiferrum sp.
CCCCGCCTTGCTTACATTATTCCGACGACTGAGGTTGTTCTTCGTCGGCCGGCTTCAGGCCCAGCCTGGTATCGACCTCGTTGAGGATTTCGCTGATCGGGCGCGTACCAATGGCGGCAGCCGCAGCAGTCTCTTCATCGACCACGTCCTGTTCCTGGTTCGGTTCCGGATCGGGGAACTCGATGATGCGGCTCAATGGTTTCTCGTCATCGAGCGACAGCTCGCGGTTGATCGATTCGAGGTCGCGAATCTCGGCCAATGCCGGCAGGTCTTCCAGGCTGGCAAGGTTGAAGTAATCGAGGAACTGCTTGGTGGTGGCGTACATCGCCGGTCGGCCCGGCACGTCGCGATAGCCCACCACCCGCACCCATTCATGCTCGAGCAAGGTCTGCACGATCTGCGTGCTGACTGCGACGCCGCGGATTTTTTCGATGTCGCCGCGCGTAATCGGTTGGCGGTAGGCGATGATCGACAGCGTCTCCAGTACGGCACGCGAATAGCGCTGCGGTTTTTCTTCCCACAAACGGCTGACCCACTCGCTGTATTCCTGCCGTACCTGCAAGCGCCAGCCGGACGACACCTTCTTCAACTCGAAGCCGCGTTCGGCGCAGGATTCGCCAAGCGCCACCAGTGCTTCGTCGAATTGCGCCGGCTCCGGGCGTTCGCCTTCCATGAACAGTTCCTGCAGTTTTTCCAGCGGCACCGGCTTGCCAGCCGCAAGGAGTGCGCCTTCGATGATGCGTTGCAGTTTGGGAGTATCGATCATGCTGCTCGTGCCTTGATGTGTATGGGTCCAAAGGGTTCGTTCTGTACCAGCTCCACCAACGATTCCTTGATCAGCTCCATGACGGCAAGGAAGGTCACCACCACGCCGAGACGGCCTTCGTCTTTCATCAGCAACGACAGTATCGGCGTGTAGTGGTCGGCGGAGACGCGCAGCAGGATCTGACCCATGCGTTCGCGCGTCGACAGGCTCTGGCGCTGGATGTGGTGGCTCTCGTTGAGGTCGGCGCGGCGCAGCACTTCGGCGAAGGCGAGCAGCACTTCCTGCAGATCGACTTCCGGTCGCGGCAGCGTGCGTTCGACGACAGGACTCTGTGCCGAAGCCTGCCACAGATCGCGATACAGGCGCGGCAATGCATCCACCTTCTCGGCCACTTCGCGATAACGCTCGTATTCCTGCAGGCGGCGGATCAGTTGTGCACGCGGATCTTCTTCGTCTTCGCCGTCTTCATGCTGACGCGGCAGCAGCATGCGCGATTTGATCTCGGCCACGTTGATGTCGAGGATGTCGACGTTCTGGCGTTTGATCAGGTACAGCAGCAGGTCGAGCGGGCCTTCGAACGCTTCAAGGAACACTTCGAGCGCATCGGGCGGAATGTACAGATCCTTCGGCAGATCGGTGACGGCCCGGCCGGCAATAAAGGCGAACGGCAGCTCTTCCTGCTGGCCGGCCAGCTCTTGGCGCGCCTTGGCAAGCAGGCTGCTTTCGGCCAGTGCGCTCGCGTGCTGGACAGCCGCTTTGGCGCCGGGGATTTCGGCGTCCTGATGATCGACGGCGACTATTTCAGTTTCGGACATCGTTACTTGTGCTCTAGCGGTAATTCAAACCCATGGCCTGCCGCACATCTTGCAATGTATCGCGTGCAGTGTCGCGTGCTTTCTCGGAGCCTTCGAGGATGATGGACTTCACCAAGTCCGGATTCTGTTCGTATTGGCTGGCACGCTCGCGGATCGGTGCCAGTTCGGTGGTGATGGCTTCGATCACCGGCTTCTTGCAGTCGAGACAGCCGATGGCGGCGCTGCGACAGGCGGTCTGCACGTGGTCGCGGGTTTCCTGGGTGGAAAATATCTGATGCAACTGCCACACCGGGCACTTGTCGGGATCGCCGGGGTCAGTCTTGCGCACGCGGGCCGGATCGGTCGGCATTACCTTGATCTTCTTGCTGATCTCGTCGGCAGTGTCGCGCAACGTGATGACGTTGTCGTACGACTTCGACATCTTGCGACCGTCGAGGCCAGGCATCTTGGCGGCTTCGGTCAGTTTGGCGGCTGGCTCCGGCAGAATGATCTTGCCGCCACCCTCGAGATAGCCGAACAGGCGCTCACGGTCACCGACGGTGATGTTCTGTTGTTCCTTCAGCAATGCCTGTGCCTTTTCCAGCGCGACCTGATCGCCCTGCTCCTGGTACTTGGTGCGCAGATCGTTGTACAGCTTGGCGACTTTCTTGCCCATCTTGGCGATCGCCGCCTTGGCCAGTTCCTCGAAATCGGGTTCCTTGCCATACAGGTGGTTGAAGCGGCGCGCCACTTCGCGCGTCAATTCGACGTGCGCCACCTGGTCGGCACCGACCGGCACCAGGCCGGCGCGGTAGATCAGGATGTCGGCACTCTGCAGCAGTGGATAACCGAGGAAACCGTAGGTGTTGAGATCCTTGTCGGCGAGGTTCTCCTGCACATCCTTGTAACTCGGCACCCGTTCAAGCCAGCCAAGCGGCGTCATCATCGACAGCAACAGATGCAGTTCGGCGTGCTCGGGCACTTTCGATTGCACGAACAGCGTGGCCGCGCTGGGCGAAACGCCGGCGGCGAGCCAGTCGATCACCATGTCCCAGATGTTGTCTTCGATGATGCGGGGGTTTTCGTAGTGGGTGGTCAGCGCATGCCAGTCGGCGACGAAGAAGAAGCACTCGTATTCGTGTTGCAGTTTGACCCAGTTGTGGATGACGCCGTACAGATGCCCCAGATGCAAACGTCCGGTGGGGCGCATACCGGACAACACGCGCCGCTGCGAATCAATGGAACTCAAGCTCTTCTCCCAAGCTTACTGCTGCTTGCCAAGCGGATTTTTGGCTTCAGACCGGCGCCATCGACTCTCTTCGGCCGGCTGGAATTTTGGGATGATTATAGCCACATTGGGCGTGTTCTTGGCACCGCGAAACGACTTCCTCGGCGATGCTTTTTCACTGAAACGGTTTGACGTCGCCCTTGCCGGCGCGTAGCACGATTGGCGCCCCCTCCTCCAAATCGATCACGGTGGTGGCCTCCAAACCGCAGAATCCGGAATCGACAATCAAATCAACCTGATGTTCCAATCTTCTGGAAATTTCATCAACATCGAACAATGGTTCGGTTTCGCCTGGCATCAGCAGGCTGCTGCTGACAATTGGCGCATCCAGATCGGCCAGCAGCGCCGCCACCACCGGATGGTTCGGCACCCGGATACCGATGGTCTTGCGTTTGGGGTGCTGCAATAGCCTTGGCACTTCGGACGTGGCCCGCAGAATGAAGGTGTACGGTGCCGGAGTGTAGGCTTTCAGCAAGCGATATGAACTGTTATCGACCTTGGCATAAGTGGCTATCTCTGAGAGGTCGCGGCATACCAGCGTAAAGTTGTGCCGGTTGTCGATCTGGCGGATGCGGGCGATGCGCTCCATGCCGGCCTTGTTACCGACGGCGCAGCCCAGCGCGTAAGCCGAGTCGGTGGGATAGACCACGACACCGCCATCGCGGATGCAATCGACCACTTGGCGGATGAGTCGCTGCTGCGGATTGACGGGATGGATGGCGAGCACGCGCGCCATGGAAACTCCGGAATCAAAAGACCACGCTAACACATCCTCAAGCGCCCGGCTTGCAGACCTTTGCCGGGAAATTGGCTACCATCGCGGTTCCCTTTTGCCTCATGACCCGATGAAAGCCTTTCTCGAATACATACCGCTGGTGTTCTTCCTGCTGATCTACAAACTCAAGGAACGGGTGGTGCAAGTGGCCGGCTTCGAGTTCACCATTGGCGGCATTTACAGCGCGACAGCCGTATTGATGATCGGCACCTTGCTGGTTTATGGCGCGGTGCTGGCCAAACAGCGGCATCTGACCCGCCTGCAATGGCTGGTAGTGGTAGCCGTGATGGCATTCGGCAGCGCCACCTTGCTGTTGCGCTCGGAAGCCATCCTCAAATGGAAGGCGCCGGTAGTGAACTGGATCATGGCCATCGTATTTCTCGGCAGCCAGTTTTTCCGCGAAACCAACATGGCCAAGGTCATGTTCGGTGAACTGGTGACGATGCCGGATGCCAAATGGCGCAAGCTGAATCTGGCATGGGCCGGCGTATTTTTCTTCGTTGGATCCGCCAATCTGTTCGTGGCCTTCACGTTTCCGGCCTGGTGGGTGGACTTCAAACTGTTCGGAAGCCTTGGCCTGCTCTTGCTGGCCAGTGTGGCGCAGATCTTTTATATCTATCCACACTTCGAACAAAAGGAATCCGTAGCCAACGACGACAATTCCAAGCTCAATTCCGGGAAGTAGCCGGCAGCGGCGACGGCGCCAGGTTGACATAGCGCTTTTCAAGGATGCGGTTCCATTCTTCCACCTGAGAGCGATTGGCCTCGAGCAGCGGTCGCGGATCGCCGATGATCCTGATCGAGTTGATGACGTCGCCAATCTTGATCTGACGAATCACCGGCTTGCCGCTGCGGATCAGGCCGAACACGGTGTGCACCCCGTTGAGGTGCGGAGCTTCCTTGTGCGTGATGAAGAACTGGCTGCCATTGGTGTTGGGGCCGGCATTGGCCATTGCCAGAATTCCTTCCTGGTTCAGTTTCAACGCAATCTCGTCCTTGAACTGGTAACCCGGACCACCGGAACCATCGCCGGACGGATCGCCGCCCTGGGCCATGAAATTGGCCTCGACCCGATGGAAAGTCAGGCCGTTGTAAAAGCCTCTCTGGGCCAGATTGACGAAATTGGCCACTGTCAGTGGCGCCACATCGGGACGCAAGACAAACTCCATTACTCCACGGGACGTATCGATAACGGCAACCAGTTCGTTCGCTTGTTGGCCAAGCGCAGCCATACTCCACCCAACAAGGGCGAACACCCACCAAAGTAACGCTTTCGATCTCACTTGAGTCCCCTTGCTTCCAGATAACGTACGATTTCGGTAACGAACGGCTTCATGAAATACAACCTGACCGGCATCACTGCCACTGTATGGCCCGCCTGTTCCAGTTGGTCCCTTACTACAGGCCCGACTGCTGCCAGTGCCGTCTTGCCCAACCCCTCCGTCAGCTTGACCTGCAGGTTCCGCTTGCCAGCTACCTCTTGTAACCGGTGCCATTGCGATTGGGAGGTAAAAGCCACCATGCCTATCTCCCCCAGCGCAAGGCGGTCAATGAAGGCTGCCACCCTGTTCTCTTCTTCCTGCCCCGCATATATGTAGGGAGCCACAATATCGACACTGCCCCCTATCTCCCTGATGCCATTTACCAGTAACTCGTTAGGCTCACTGCCATAGAGCTGCAACGCTATGTGCTTGCCCATCAGATTCATGGACTGTAACGCTGCTAGTACACCTGCACTCGTGTGTATTTCCGACTTATAACAAGCAGTTAACCCAAGCTCTTGAAGCACTTTCTCAGGCTTTGGTCCTCGAACCAGCGTGGGTACCCTTGTCAGCTTGGCCTTGAATGGTTTGACTAATTCTTCCCGCTCTGCACTGGCCAGCAGTCGGCGCAGCCCCTCCCCGGTAAGAATGATAAAGAGATCAACAGGTTGTTCAATAAACCGCTGTAACCAGGCACGAACCGGTCGCGGATCCGGGGCATCCAGGATAGAAACCAGCGGTACTTCCAGCACCCTCACACCGCGATTACGCAGCAACAGACTTAGGGTCTCCCGCTCCCTTGATTCGGGAACCGCTACTAAACAATGGGTTGACTGCGGACTGGAGGACATGGGCACCGGATAACTCTATCAATCAACGTGTCGAGAAGTTGGCTGCAGACCAATGCAACCTCTTTATCGAGACTCCAGTAACACTTTCTACACAATCTTTTCGAATTGGTAACGATATTTGTTACCTTTTTTCGCAATTCGGTGTTACCATGCGCTTGCATTCTTACCCGGAGTGCAAATTCGTCACTCATCTATCTTAAAAGGAGTCTCTAGATGAACACCAAAGCCGCCAAACTCGATCTGATCGAAGAGGTTGCCATTGGCGTACTGACCGGAATGATCTTCCTGTCCGTACCCGTGTTGACACTTCTGTCATAAGGGTTCTGCCGGTAACCCAGCCCAGGCCAGCTTCCCCCCTCTAGTTGGCGCAAGACGGGTTACCGGTATCCTTA
>DATJXP010000382.1:0-4539 GCA_035500035.1 Candidatus Acidiferrum sp.
ACAGCGGCGCTTCGTTGGCAAGCGCGACATCGGCCGCGCGCTGCGAGGCTCTGGCCTGATCGAGCTGGGCGCGGCTGTAGTCGGCGGCGGCACGCAGGTTGGTGTCGTCGAGCACGGCAATGACGTCACCTTCCTTCACCGCCTTGCCTTCGTCGATCATCACTTCGGTGACGCGGCCGGTGAGTTTGGCCGACACCGTGGCCTGCCGACGCGCGACGATGTAACCCGATGCATTGAGCACGGCGTTGTCGCTGGCCGTGGGCGCGGCGGCAACCGTGACGGTCTGCGCTTCTGCGGTTTTCACCGCAGCCGAGGGCTGCTCGCTGACCGCTTCCGCTTGATGTGGCCGCAGCAACGCATAGCCGCTCAGCGTCGCGGCAACGACGATGGCGCCGCCGAGTCCAAGCCACAAGCCCTTGCGGGAAACGCCCGACGTCGCGATGGGTTCGGGTTCGCGGTCGATCCGCAATTGGTTCAGCAATTTGTTGGTGTCGTTCATGGGCTGTCCTGCCGTTGGGTTGTTGTCATGGCCAGGCCGCGGCCAAACCGCTACCTGTACGCAGCCCATTGCCACAAGCGTGCCAACACGGCGAAGCAATCTAACCCATTGAACCAAAAGGAATGTTATCGAGAACCGACAACGATGCGTGAAAACGCGAAGTGTGTTGTCAGGCTAGCCTTTGGCGAAATTCGCCAAGCGGCTTCAGTGCAGCAGGGCCTGCACGATCAGCAAGAGAACCAGCAGCAGCGAAACGCCCTGCCAGAAACGGACGGGATTTTTTTCGATCAACGGCCGATGCTGGAAACCCGCCATCAGCGCGACATTCGGCACTTCGAGATCGTGCATGAATTCCGACAGCGCCGTGTAGCGCTCGGCCGGTCGCGGCGCACACGCCTTGCGCAACGCCATGTCCATCCAACGCGGCAGATCCTTGCGCTTGTCGCAGGCGCTTTGGTATTTCCAGTAGTCGTAGTCGCGCACGCGCGAGGTGTCGGTCGGCGGCGGTTTGAACGGCAGACTGCCAGTCAGCATTTCGTACACGATGACGCCGAACGAGAAGATGTCGGAACGCGCGGCAACGTCATCACCGAAATAGCATTCGGGAGCCAGGTAATCGGCAGTACCGACCGGCACGTTTTCCTGCACCGGGCTCGCCACGTCCTTGAGCCCGCTGACGCGCACGGTGCCGAAATCGATCAGCTTGGCTTCGCCGTTCGGCGTCACCATGATGTTGTCGGGCTTGAGGTCGCGGTGCAGCATGCCTTGCCGCTGCAACACGCGCAGGCTGTTGGCGATCTGGCGCGCCAGCGTGCGTACCTCGGTCAACGCCGGTTGCGGATGATCGTAGATCCACTGCCGCAGCGTGCTGCCTTCGATGTATTCGCAGATGTGGTACAGGAAGCGGCTGTCGGGCACCGGCTCGTAGATCTTCATCAACGCAGGGTTGTCAACGCGGCGGCCCACCCACTGCTCGCGGATGAAACCTTCGAGATAGTGCGGGTCTTCGCTGAAACGCGACGACGGCGCCTTCAGCACGAACTTCTGGCGGAAACGCGGGTGCGTGGCCAGGTACACGTGCGAACGCGCGCCGTTGTGCAGCACGCGCTGGATGTTGTAGCCGTCGATCTTGTTGCCGGGTTGCAGCACCGGCGGGATCGCCAGCTCGGTCAGCTTGCGATGGGTTTCGTCGAGATCTTCCAGCGGCACTTCCAGCACCAGCAGCAACAGGCAGGTCAGGTTGTCGGTGCTGTGCGCATCGAGCGCCTGTTGCGCGATCGTCTGCGCCAGTTTCTCCAGTACGCCGTTGCGGCCTTCGCCAGCCTGCCTCGCGGCCTCGAACGACAATTGCTGCAGTGCCTGCGCCAGTTGCGGCAGCCGCAATTTCTCGTGCACGCCGTCGGTGGTCAGCAACAGCAAATCGCCGACCCGCACGCTGCGCTGCTGGTAATCCACTTTCAGTTCGGTATCCATGCCAAGCGCGCGCGTCAGCGTCACCACGCCGCCGTTCTGCACCAGCGTATGGTCGGCGGTCAGTTGCAGCAATTGGCCGTCGCGCCAGCGATAGATGCGGCTGTCGCCGCAGTGCAGCAGGTGCGCGGTGGTGGATTTGACGATGACGGTGCTGAAGGTGGTGACGAAGCCGTTGTGGCGCGTCAACGCGGTCTGGCCCTGGTAGTACAGCCACGAATTGAGCGACGACAACACGCGCGAAGCGGAGGTTTTGACGTCCCAGGTTTCCGGCGTGCTCAGGTAATCCTGGATGAAAGTGCCCACCGCTGTTTGCGAGGCGATGCGGGCGTTGTCGCTGCAGCTGACGCCGTCGGCAATGCTGGCGACCGCGCCCTTGCCGAGCCGGGTGGCGCCGGTCGGCAGGATGGCGGCAAAGGCGTCTTCGTTGCGGTCCTTGACGCCCATCATCGAGTGGCCGCCATAGGCGATGCGGAGTGTGGTCATAATGGGGTCAGAGCCCATTTCATTTATCAAGACATGGCGGGGTCAGAGCATCTTTATATAGTAAATGGGCTCTGACCCCATTTAGTTGATTCTAGCCCACCTGGATCAACTCGACCGAACCGTCTTCCTTGACTTCCGCCATGTGGCCCTTCGGTTCGTCCATGAAGAACAGCGCGATGAAGCCAATGAACGCCGCGGCACCGACCACCATGAAGAACTGCGAGTAATCGACGAAGGTGAGGATCAACAGGTAGATCACGGCGCCGACGTTGCCGTAGGCGCCGGTCATGCCGGCGATCTGGCCGGTCAGGCGACGCTTGATCAACGGCACGGTGGCAAACACGGCGCCTTCGCCCGACTGCACGAAGAACGCGCAGCACATCACCAGGAAGACGGCGACCAGCAGCGACCAGTCGCTCTTGATCTGGCTGGTGAAGAAGTACGTGATCGACAGACCCAACGTCAGCACCAGCAGGCTTTTCTTGCGACCCACCTTGTCGGAGATCCAGCCGCCGCCCGGGCGCGAGATCAGGTTGAGGAACGCGTGGGTGGAAGCGACGATGCCGGCCATGATCGGCGTCAGCTTGAACGTGCTGGCGAAGAACAGCGGCAATACCGACACCACGGCCAGTTCGGAACCGAAGTTGCAGAAGTACATCACGTTGAGGATGGCCACTTGCTTGAACTTGTAGCGATGCAGTTCCGGCACCGGCGCGTCGAACAGGTGTTTGTTGGTCAGCCACACTTTGTGGAAGTCGAACGCCATCACGATCACCAGCACGCCGTAGATGGTGTACGTCACCGCACTGCTGATCAGTTTGAAGCCGGCCGGCGACACCCGCCACGCCAGCAGCGCCATGCAGAGGTACATCGGCAGTTTCATCAGGTACAACAGCCACAGGTCGCCGACGCTGGTGACTTCCATCGCGCCCATCGTCTTCGGTTTGAAGTAGGTGGAACCTTTCGGCGTATCGCTGACGTTGAAGTAGAAGACGATGCCGCCGATCAATGCCATCGCCCCGGTGATGCCGATCGCGTAGCGCCAGCCTTCGGTGCCGCCGAACCACAACGCGATGGTCGGCAGCGTGAACGCGGCAGCAGCGGAGCCGAAGTTGCCCCAGCCGCCGTAGATGCCTTCGGCAGTGCCGAGTTCGTTGGCCGGGAACCATTCGCTGACGAGGCGGATGCCGATGACGAAGCCGGCGCCGATGAAGCCGCAGAAGAAGCGCGCCAACGCTGCCTGCTGCAGCGTGGTGGCGCTGGCAAACCAGAAGCACGGAATAGCGTCGACGATCAGCAGCACGGTGTACATGATGCGCGGGCCGTATTTGTCGGTGAGCATGCCGATCAGCACGCGCGACGGCACCGCGATGGCGACGTTGACCGTGGCCATCATCACCAGATCCTTGGCCGTGACACCGAGACTGACGGCAATCGCTTGCATCAGCGGGGCGGCGTTGAACCAGACGACGAAGGTGATGAAGAAGACGAACCAGCTCATGTGCAGGATTTTCATCTTGCCGCTGAAACTGAGCAGGTTGAATTTTTCGGTGGTCATTAAAACTCCAGGCTAACTAAATGGTGTAAATGGGGTCAGAGCCCATTTCATTTATTAAGAAAAAATTTCTTTACACAAGAAATGGGCTCTGACCCCATTTACCATTTAAAGATGCAGTTGGACTTGGCCGTTGTGGACTCGTGTCTTCCACGCCGGCACTTTCACGCTCGGGTCCTCGACGCACTCTCCGGTCTGCAAGTCAAAATGCTGCTTGTAGAGCGGCGAGGCGACGACGAGGCGTTCGCCGAGGGAGCCGATGATGCCGCGGCTGAGCACGTTGGCGTCGCCGAGGGGGTCGTAGTTGCCGATGGCGTAGACGGGGCCGTCGGGGGTTGCGCGGAACAGGGCGATTTGTTGCGGTTTGCCGCCGGTTTCCACCAGCGCGCATACGCCGCTGCCGGGAACGAGATCGCTTTCATTGCACACGGTTAGCCAGATACTGCTCATGGCGTTCATTCACTCCTCCAGCTCGACGATGGCGATCTTGCGCTCGTCCGGTGTGGCCGGACGGCGCTGACCACGCTCG
>DATJXP010000383.1:0-14698 GCA_035500035.1 Candidatus Acidiferrum sp.
GTCCCTGTTGCAGAGCGTTCCCAACCCCTTACTGCCAGACCTGCTTCAGGCAATCACTTGAGCGTCCCTCTTTCGCTGATCGTGACAACCTCAACCAAATGCCGCATCAATCGATTCCTGCTCGCGGGACGCACTCCTAAGTCTAAAGCGGAGCCGGTGATGGGGTGTTGGGAACGCTCTGCCGCAGGGACGCGGCAGAGCGAGCCTACAGGGATGTACTTGCGGCGTTTCCCAATACCCCATCACCGGCGCAGCGTGCTCGACACCGGCACCGTCCCGCCCACGAAACAAATGCGATAGCGTCACAACCAAGCGTGCTTCACAATTCAGCACTCGATTACGACGCAGACCCCGCCAGTGCCCGCCGACCAACCGTACCAGCATCGCGCCCGCAAACGCTTCGGCCAGAATTTTTTGCACGACGAACACGTCATCGCCCGCATCGTGCGCGCGATAACGCCGGGCCCGGGACAACGGCTGATCGAAATCGGACCCGGCCAGGGCGCATTGACGGCACCGCTGCTGGATGCCGCCGGCCGGCTCACCTGCATCGAGATCGACCGCGACCTGGCGCAGTTGCTGCGCGAGCGTTATGCCGGCAATCCCGGCTTCAACCTGATCGAAGGCGATGTGCTCGATGTCGACTTCGCCACGCTGACGAACGGGCCGGCGAGCCTGCGCATCGTCGGCAACCTGCCGTACAACATCTCGACGCCGTTGCTGTTTCATCTGCTGCGGCATCACCCGCTGATCCACGACATGGTGTTCATGCTGCAACTGGAAGTGGTCCAGCGCTTGGCGGCGGCGCCCGGCACAGACGACTATGGCCGGCTATCGGTGATGATGCAGTACTACTGCGAGGTGGAGATGTTGTTCAAGGTGCCGCCGGGCGCGTTCGTGCCGCAACCGAAAGTCGATTCGGCCATCGTGCGGCTGACGCCGCACCGGCCGAGTCCGTTTACGGCAGTGGACACCGATGCGTTGGCACGCGTGGTGAAAGCGGCGTTCGGCCAGCGCCGCAAGACGCTGCGCAACACGCTGAAAGCAGTGTTTTCCCCTGAAAAACTCGCGGTTTTGCCGATAGACACCGGCCTGCGCGCGGAAAATTTGAGCGTAACCGACTATGTTAGACTGGCCGCACTTATCGATACGGGCGATGCCCCTCATGTAGCGGACAGCCATGACTGATTGCGGCATCGACATCAAGATCAAGACCCAGTACCTGCAGCACCAGAGCGATCCTTCGCGGCCGTCGTTCGCCTTTTCGTACACCATTACCATCACCAACCACCGCGAACAGCCGGTGCGACTGCTGAGCCGGCACTGGATCATCACCGACCAGAACAACAAGGTGGAAGAAGTACGCGGCAATGGCGTAGTCGGCCAGCAACCGCTGATCGCGCCGGGTGCGAGCTACCAGTATTCGAGCGGCGCCGTATTGCAGACCGAGATCGGCGACATGAAGGGCAGCTACACGATGCAGGACGCCGACGGCGACCGGTTCGAAGCGCCGATTCCGCTGTTCGTGCTGGCGGTACCGCACATGCTGCATTGAAGGAGTCGCCGTGGCCACTTACGTAGTCGGCGACATCCAGGGTTGTTACCAACCGCTGCGCCAGTTGCTGGCCGAAGTCGATTTCCAACCCGGGCGCGACGAACTGTGGTGCGTCGGCGACATGGTCAATCGCGGGCCGCAATCGCTGGAAACACTGCGTTACCTGAAGAGTCTCGACTCGGCCTTTACCGGCGTGCTCGGCAACCACGACCTCCACTTTCTCGCCGTACATCACAAGGCCAAGACCGACGCCAAGGCCAAAATGCTGCAAACGTTGCTGAATGCGCCGGATTGCAACGTGCTGGCCGACTGGGTGCGGCAACTGCCGCTGACGCTGCAACGGCGAGTGCCCACCGATGCCGGCGTGCGCGACGTACTGATGGTGCATGCCGGCATCGCGCCGGGCTGGGATGCCGGCACGGCGCAGACGTTGGCCGACGAAGTGTGCGACCGCCTGCGCCACGACGATCCGACTCCACTGTTGCGCGGCATGTACGGCGATCAACCCGACCGCTGGCGCCCCGAACTCGCCGGCACCGAACGCTGGCGCGTCATCACCAACGTGCTGACCCGCATCCGCTTCTGCACTGCCGACGGCAAAATGAACCTGGAAGAAAAAGGCGAGGCCGACACCGCACCGCCGGGCTTCCGGCCCTGGTTCGAGTTCGTGCAGTTGCCCGCGTCATCGCTGCTGCTGTTCGGCCATTGGGCTACACTGGATGGCAACACCCGACGCGCCGACATCATCGGTCTCGACACCGGCTGCGTGTGGGGCCGCTCGCTGACCTTGCTGCACCTGGAAAAACATGAACTCGTCGCCGTCAACTGCCCGCCGCGGGACAAATGACCGATGGCAGGATCCGACGCCATGAAGTGCTACAAGGTGGGCGGCGCCGTGCGCGACAAACTGCTGGGCCTTACGCCGAAGGAAATTGACTGGGTCGTCGTCGGCGCCACGCCGCAGCAGATGCTGGACGCCGGCTACCAGCAGGTGGGCCGCGATTTCCCGGTATTTTTGCATCCAAAGACGAAACAGGAATATGCGCTGGCGCGCACCGAGCGCAAGAGCGGCGTCGGTTACACCGGTTTCGTCGTGCATGCTTCGCCCGACGTTACGCTCGAACAGGATCTGCTCAGGCGCGATCTCACCGTCAACGCCATCGCCGAAGACGACGATGGCATGCTGATCGATCCGTACGGCGGCCAACGCGATCTCGCCGCGCGCGTGCTGCGGCATGTATCGCCCGCTTTCGCCGAGGATCCGTTGCGCGTGTTGCGGGTCGCGCGCTTTGCCGCCCGCTTTGCATCGCTCGGCTTCAGCGTGGCACCGGAAACGCTGCAGCTGATGCGGCAGTTGGTCGAGGCCGGCGAGATGCAGCACTTGATCGCCGAACGCGTGTGGCAGGAACTGCAACGTGCGCTGGAAACGACGGCGCCGCAGGTGTTCGTGCGCACGCTGCGCGATTGCGGCGCGCTGGCTGCATTGCTGCCGGAGCTCGACCAATTGTTCGGAGTATCGCAGCCGGAGTTCTTCCATCCCGAAATCGATACCGGCATCCACATGCTGATGGTGGTGGAGCAGGCCGCCGCGTTGAGCAACGAACTGTGCGTGCGGTTTGCCGCGCTGATGCACGATCTCGGCAAGGGACTCACTCCCAGCTCAATGTGGCCGACCCACACCGGTCACGAAGAAGCCGGTGTCGCGTTGATCGAGACACTGTGCGAGCGGTTGCGGGTGCCGAACGATTGCCGCGAACTGGCGGTGCTGGTCAGCCGCCTGCACACCCGTTGCCACAAGGCGCTGAAGCACAAGGCGGAAGATTTGTTCACCACGCTCGAACAAGCCGATGCGCTGCGGCGGCCGCAACGGTTCGAGCAGTTCCTGCTGGCGTGCGAAGCTGACGCGCGCGGCCGGCTCGGTCTCGAACGGCGCGCTTATCCGCAAGCGGAGCGGCTGCGACAGGCCCTGCAGGCAGCGCGTGCCATCGACGTGGCACCGCTGGCGGCGCAGTACAGCAAGCAGGAGCTTGGCCTGGCAATCAAACAGGCGCGCATCGCCGCCATCGCCAGCCGGTTGGAGCGTAACGCTTGACTGCCGTCGCCCTCGTCACCGGCGGTGCCGCCCGCATCGGTGCCGTCATCGTGCAAACGCTGCATGCCGCCGGCTACAACGTCGTGCTGCATTACCATCGCTCGCACGAGCGCGCCGCGGCGCTGGCCGCCGCGCTGAATGCGACGCGCCGCGATTCGGCAATGCTGGTGCAGGCCGACCTGCTCGACCTCGCCGCCATCGAGCGGCTTGCACGCGAAGCACACGCGGCGTGGGGACGGGTCGATCTGCTCGTCAACAATGCCTCGACTTTTTTCCCGACCCCGCTCGGCACCATTACCGAAGCGCACTGGAACAACCTCATCGGCAGCAATGCGCGCGCGCCGCTGTGGCTGTGTCAGCAACTGGCGCCGGCACTGACGGCAGCGAATGGCAGCATCGTCAACATCATCGACAGCACGTCGCGCTACGGGCTTGCCGAGTTCGTGCCGTATGCAATGGCAAAAGCCGCGCTGGCCAACATGACGCGCTCGCTGGCACGCGCACTGGCGCCGCACGTGCGCGTCAACGGCGTCGCACCCGGCGCCATCCTGTGGCCGGAATACACGGGGGGAGTAAGCGAGCAGGAACGACAGGCCACGCTGGCACGCACGATGCTGGGCCGTCTCGGCACGCCGCAGGACATCGCGCATGCGGTGGCGTTCCTCGCCGGTGCCACGTATGTGACAGGACAAATCATCAAGGTCGATGGCGGTGTAAGATCGTGATGTCGATTCAACGTTAGGTTTTCCATGGAAGCCCTGCTCGTCTCCACCGGCGTCGTCGCCCTCGCCGAAATCGGCGACAAAACCCAATTGCTCGCGTTCATTCTCGCCGCGCGCTTCAAGCAGCCGCTGCCGATCATTCTCGGCATTTTGTTGGCCACGCTGGCCAACCACGGCTTGGCCGGTGCGCTCGGTGCGTGGATCACCGCCAGCGTGAGTCCGCAATTGCTGCGGTGGATATTGGGCGTTTCCTTCATCGCGATGGCGGCGTGGACGCTGATTCCGGACAAGATCGAGGAAGAGGAAACCCGCATCGCCGGCAAGCTGGGCGTTTTCGGCGCCACGCTGGTAACCTTTTTCATGGCCGAAATGGGCGACAAAACTCAAGTTGCCACGGTGGCGATGGCCGCGCATTTTTCCACGCCGGTGCTGGTGGTGGCCGGCACCACGCTCGGCATGCTGATCGCCGACGTGCCGGCGGTGTTTGCCGGCGACAAACTGGCGGCGAAAATACCGATGAAGCTGGTGCACGGCATCGCCGCCGCCATCTTCGCGCTGCTCGGGCTCGCCACGCTGTTGGGCGTCGGCGCCAGCCTGGGCCTGTGAGGTTCGCATGAACGACAAGATCGCCGACCTGTCGCACGACCATCGCTTCGACGCCGGCAGCCTGGCGGCCGAACGCAGCACAAGGCTCGTGATGTGGATCACCGCCGTCACCATGGTGATCGAGATCGCCGCCGGCTGGTGGTACAACTCGATGGCGCTGCTGGCCGACGGCTGGCACATGAGCTCGCACGCGGTGGCGATCGGACTGTCGGCGCTGGCCTATGCCACCGCGCGCCGCTACGCCGCCGATCCGCGTTTCGCGTTCGGTACCTGGAAAGTGGAAGTGCTCGGCGGTTTCGCCAGCGCGATCTTCCTGATCGGCGTGGCGGCGATGATGGTGTCGTCGTCGCTCGAGCGCCTGGTGACGCCGAAACCGATTCATTACCAGGAAGCCGTCGTCATCGCCGTGCTCGGCCTCATCGTCAACATCGTGTGTGCGCTGATTCTCGGCAAGGCGCACGATCACGGGCATGACCATGGCCACGACCATCATCACGGCCATGACCACTCGCACGATCACCAGCATCACGACCTCAACCTGAAGTCGGCCTACGTGCACGTCATCAGCGATGCCGCCACCTCGGTGCTGGCGATCGCCGCGCTGCTCGGTGGCTGGTATTACGGCTGGGCCTGGCTGGACCCGGTGATCGGCTGTCTCGGCGCCGTGCTGGTGGCGGTGTGGGCCAAGGGCCTCATCGTCGAAACCGGCAAGGTGCTGCTCGACCGCGAGATGGACCATCCGGTGGTCGATGAAATCCGCGAGGTGATCGAAGCACCGAGCGAACGCGGCAGCTCGCGCCTGACCGATCTGCACGTGTGGCGCGTCGGCAAGCGGGTCTATTCGTGCGCGCTGACGCTGGTGACCACCGACCCCGCCCTCAGCGCCGACGAAGTGCGCCAGCGGTTGGCGGTGCACGAAGAGATCGTCCATTCAACAATCGAAATTCACCACGCTCCACCGCCGTAACTCGCCGTGTGCCTGCCTCGAGCCGGGCGAAGGCCGATCGGCGGCGTTTATTGGACCTTTGCACAAATCCCGCGAAAGCGTACGTGCCGGCCGGATTCGCTTTATATTTGACCCAATCTGCGTCTAGCCTTTACCGTTTCTTTATCGGTGAATGTTAGCCTTTGTTAAGAAAAGGCAAGCTTGTGGAGAGTGCCGCGTGAGCAAACGCAAGATCATCATCATCGAGGATGAGCCCGACATCCTGGAAGTACTGAGTTACAACCTGCGCCGGGAAGGCTACGAAATCCTGACCGCCAACGACGGCACCCAGGGCCTGGCGCTGGTCAAGCGCGAAAAGCCCGATCTGGTGCTGCTCGACCTGATGCTGCCCGGCATGGACGGCATCGAGCTGTGCACGTCGATCAAGAAAAATCCGGACACGCAGAACACGCTGCTGATCATGGTCACCGCCAAGGGCGAGGAAAGCGACATCGTGCTCGGCCTCGGCGTCGGCGCCGACGACTACATCAGCAAACCGTTCAGCCCGAAGGAGCTGGTGGCGCGGGTCAAGGCCGTGCTGCGCCGCGGCGTGCTGCTCGACAACCAGGCCCAGCAGGAAGTGATCACGCTGGGCGAACTCAGCATCGATGCCGTCAAGTATCGCGTCGTCTATGCCGGCCGCGAGATCAAGCTGACCGCCACCGAATTCCGCATCCTGCAATACCTGGCCAGCCATCCCGGCCGGGTGTTCACCCGCGAGCAGTTGCTGAACCATGCGCTTGGCGACGACGTGGTGGTGGTGGACCGCAACATCGACGTCCACGTGCGCGGCATACGCAAAAAACTGGAAGTGGAACCACCGCTGATAGAAACGATCCGCGGTATCGGCTATAGAATGGCCGACATCTAACCGGACCCCTGACTGGCGTGACCCCGTTCAAAACCCGCTATTTCTGGCACATGGCGCTGAGCCATTTCGTCTTCGCCCTGATTGCCATCCTGTTCGGCGCCAGCTTCTGGCTGCTGCCGGTGGCCTTGGTGGCGGCCGGCTATCTGGCCTGGCGCCGCACGCTGGCGATGGAACATCTGACGCAGGCGGCCGAAGCCATTGCGCTGGGCGATTTCGAGCGGCGCGTGCCCGAACAGCACACGCCCGGCATCAAACGACTGGCCGATGCCGTCAACCAGATGGCGCGTACTTCTGCCCGCCGCGTGTCGGTGCTGACCTCCGACCGCAACCGCCTGGCCACGATCTTCGCCGGCATGGTGGAGGGCGTGATCGACATCGACGAAAAGCAGAACATCATCCACATCAACGAAGCCGCCGCCGTGCTGCTCGGCCTCGACCGCGATCATTGCCCCGGCAAGCCGGTGTGGCAGGAAATCCGCAACCAGAAGATCACGCAGTCCATCGACGACGCCATCCGCTACCGTAACGTCATCAAGGCACGCATCGATTTTCCGCGCCAAGGCGAACAACTGGTGATCGACATCTACGTGGCCTCGCTGTCGGACGACCAGGGCGAATCGATCGGCGCCGTGCTCGTGCTGCACGACGTCACCGAACTGAAACACCTCGAGCGCATCCGCACCGACTTCGTCGCCAACGCTTCGCATGAACTGAAGACGCCGATCACCGCGATCCGCGGTCTGGCCGAGACCATGGTCGGCGATCCCGACCCCGACAAGGGTACGCTGGTGCAATACATGGAGCGCATCCACTCGCAGAGCCTGCGGCTGTCGAACCTGATCAGCGACCTGATGACGATCTCGCGGCTGGAGTCCGACCAGAACATGGCCGATTTCAGCCGCATCAATTTCAACGATCTGGTACGGCGCGAAGTGAAGGCGGCCCACACCGCCGCCGAGGCCAAGTCGCACAAGCTGGTGCTGGAACCGAGCGCCGACGTGCTGGAAGTACATGGCGACCGCCAGAACCTGAGCCAGTTGTGCAACAACCTGATCGACAACGCCATCAAGTACACGCCGGAAGGCGGCCACATCCACGTGCGCTTGCGCAAGGAACAGAACGACGCCGTGCTGGAAGTGGAAGACAACGGCATCGGTATCAGTCCGCAATACCAGGAACGGGTATTTGAACGCTTCTACCGAGTCGACAAGGCCCGCTCGCAGAGCCTCGGCGGCACCGGGCTCGGCCTTTCCATCGTGCGCAACATCGCCGAACGCCACCAGGGCCGGGTCGGCGTGCAGAGCCAGCTTGGCCGTGGCTCGATCTTCACCTTCCGCATGCCGTTGGCCGACCCGCTGGTGACCGGTTCGGCCCAGACGGCGCCTTAACAATCCCGCCCAACCCCTTCTTCATCTTTATCTACTCTTAACAAATGGCGTGGACAATGCCCGCCCCAAGGGGTGTGGCAGCCGCGAGTCCACCCTTTCCAGCCCGACCCAAGCGGTTTTTTCTTTCAAAACCTTTAATAATTGCCCAATAAATGCCGGAGCCGAGCCGATGATGCCGAACAAACCCCATGCCCGCCTTGTGCCTGCGTTGACTGCCCTGTTGTTGCTGGTGTTGCTGGGCGCCTGTTCGCAGGATGCCAACAAAGGCGGCTCCGACAAGGCCGGCGGCGGCAATGCAGCGGCACTGACCGGCACGGTACGCATCGATGGCTCCAGCACCGTGTTCCCGATCAGCGAGGCGATCGCGGAAGAATTCCAGAAAACCGCCCCCAGCGTGCGGGTGCCGGTCGGCGTTTCCGGTTCGGGCGGCGGCTTCAAGAAATTCATGGCGGGCGAGACCGACATCAGCGATGCCTCGCGTCCGGTAAAACCGGAAGAAATCGAAATGGGCAAGACCAACAACATCCAGTATCTGGAATTGCCGATCGCCTATGACGGTCTGTCGGTCGTCGTCAGCAAATCCAACACCTTCGTCGATCACCTGACCACCGAAGAACTGAAAAAGATCTGGGAACCCGGCAGCAAGATCAACAACTGGAAGGACGTGCGCCCAGGCTTCCCCGACAAACCGCTGCACCTGTTCGGCCCCGGCACCGATTCCGGCACCTTCGACTACTTCACTGAAGTCATCAACGGCAAGGCCGCGGCATCGCGTCCGGATTACACCGCCAGCGAAGACGACAACGTGCTCGTTCAAGGCGTTGCCGGCGACGAAGGCGGGCTCGGCTATTTCGGCTTCGCCTACTTCGAAGCCAACCAGGACAAGCTGAAACTGGTGCCGATCGATGCCGGCAAGGGCGCCGTTGCTCCCAGCGTGCAGACCATCAGTGACGGCACCTACGCACCGCTGTCGCGCCCGCTGTTCATCTACGTCAGCAAGGCCGCCAACCAGCGCCCGGAAGTGAAAACCTTCGTCGAGTTCTACCTGAACACCGTGCCCGCCATTGCCAAGGACGTCGGTTACGTGGCATTGCCGGCGGCCATGTACGAACAGGACAAGACGACTTACGCCGGCTTCTGACCGCCGACTCCTCGACGATAATGCCGTAACGATGACGAATCCGATCGCCAATTCCGCCGCCACTTTCAGCATCCGCAAAGGCGGCATCCGCTGGGGCGAAGCCACCATCAAGTTGTGGTTGCGCATCTGCACGACGCTGTCGCTGGTCACCACCGTCGCCATCGTCGTGCTGCTGCTGGGCGAATCGCTGGGCTTCTTCCGCGCAGTCAGCCCGGCCGAATTCTTCCTCGGTACGCGCTGGATACCCTTGATCAAACCGAGTTCCTACGGCGTGCTGCCGCTGGTCTGGGGCACCACGGTGATCACCGTCGGCGCCGCCATCATTGCGATCCCGCTCGGACTGGCCAGCGCGATTTATCTGAGCGAATACGCCAGCGATCGCATGCGCGCCTGGATCAAGCCGATACTGGAACTGCTGGCGGGCATACCGACCGTCGTGTACGGCTACTTCGCGCTGACCTTCATCACGCCGCTGCTGCGTCACTTCATTCCGGCCATCCAGGTGTTCAACGCGCTCAGCGCCGCCATCGTCGTTGGCATCATGATCCTGCCCACCATCGCCACGCTCAGCGACAACGCGTTGCGCGCGGTGCCGGTGAGTCTGCGCCAGGCGGCATATGCCGTGGGCGCAACGTCGTATGAAGTGACGACACGCGTGGTGGTGCCGGCCGGATTGTCGGGCGTGATGGCGTCGTTTCTGCTGGCGGTCTCGCGCGCCATCGGCGAAACCATGGCGGTGACGCTGGCAGCCGGCCAGACGCCGAACCTGAACCTGTCGCTGCTGGAAAGCATCGAGACCATGACCGCCTACATCGTGCAGATCAGCCTCGGCGACACACCGTCCGGCAGCATCGCCTACCAGACGCTGTTCGCGGTGGCGATGGTGCTGTTCATCATCACGCTGACGATCAACATCGTGTCGCAGTGGATCCTCGGCCGCTTCCGCGAGGTGTACGACTGATGGCCTTCCTCGACGAACAGGGTCAAAAGAATCTCGCCGGCCGGCATCGCAAGGCCCGGCTGTTTTCGTTGCTGTGCGCGCTGGTCACGTGGTCGAGCGTGTTGATGCTGCTGGTGCTGCTCATCCGCATCACGATGGACGGCATCGGCTGGCTCGACCTGCATTTCCTGACCAGTTTCCCGTCGCGGTTTCCGGAAAAGGCCGGGCTCAAGTCGGCATTGGTCGGCACGCTGTGGGTGATCCTGCTGGTGGCCGTGGTGTCGATTCCGGTCGGCGTGTCGGCGGCACTGTACCTGGAAGAATTCTCCAAGCGCGGCCGGCTGGGCACGCTGATCGAAGTGAACATCGCCAACCTCGCCGGTGTGCCGTCCATCGTGTACGGCATTCTCGGCCTCGCCATCTTCGTGCGTTTCTTCGCGCTCGAACGCAGCCTGATTTCCGGCGCGTTGACGATGAGCCTGCTGATCCTGCCGGTGATCATCATCGCCAGCCGCGAAGCGATCAAGACCGTGCCGATGAGCATCCGTTATGCCGCGCTGTCGCTCGGCGCCACCCGCTGGCAGACCACCTGGCACCACGTGCTGCCGTCGGCCTTCCCCGGCATCATGACCGGCGTGATCCTGGCACTGTCGCGTGCGATCGGCGAAACCGCGCCGCTGATCCTGATCGGCGCCGCCTCGTTCGTCGCGTTCCTGCCGAAGAACCTGATGGACTCGTTCACCGCGCTGCCGATCCAGATTTTCAGCTGGGCGTCGCGCCCGCAGGTAGAATTCCAGCATCTGGCCGCCGCCGGCATCATCGTGCTGCTGGCCGTACTGCTGTTGATGAACGCCACCGCGATCTACATCCGCAACAAGACCGAGAAGAGATTGAAATGATGGCCACGACTGACCGCGTCGATGCCGCGACCGAAAAGAAGAAAGCCACCGAAGCCGTGCTCGAACTGCAGGACGTCAGCGTGCTGTACTCCGGCAAGCCGGCGGTGAAGAAAGTGTCGTGCACGATCTGGCGCAACCGCATCACGTCGATCATCGGGCCGTCGGGCTGTGGCAAAAGCACGCTGCTGCGTTCGCTGAACCGCATGAACGACTTCGTCGATGGCGTCACCATCGAGGGCAGCATCCAGTTCGCCGGCCAGAACCTGTACGGCAGCGACGTCGATCCGGTAGAAGTGCGCCGCCGCATCGGCATGGTGTTCCAGAAGCCGAATCCGTTTCCGAAATCGATCTACAACAATATTTCGTGGGGCCCCGGCATCAACGGCTACAGCGGTTCGATGGACGAACTGGTCGAACGCTCGCTGCAGCAGGCCGCGCTGTGGGACGAAGTGAAGGACCGCCTGAAGGATTCGGCGCTCAACCTGTCCGGCGGCCAGCAGCAGCGTCTGTGCATCGCGCGCGCGCTGGCGATGGAGCCGCAGGTATTGCTGATGGACGAGCCGTGTTCGGCGCTCGATCCGATCTCGACCGCCCACATCGAAGACTTGTTGTTCGAACTGCAGTCGCGTTACACCATCGTCATCGTGACGCACAACATGCAGCAGGCGGCGCGCGTGTCCGACTACACTGCCTTCATGGAGATGGGCCATCTGGTTGAATTCGGCGAAACCGACCAGATATTCACCCGTCCCGAGAAAAAACGTACCGAGGAATATGTCACCGGCCGTTTCGGCTAGCCGGCATTTACGGAGTCTCCCATGTCACTGCACCTCCAGCGCGATCTCGAAGCCCTCAAAAAAGAACTGCTGCAACTCGGCAACCTGGTCGAAACCGCGATCGACACCTCGATCCTGTCGCTGCACAACCGCGAGCCGGCGTTGGCAGAGCGGGTGATGGAGATCGAGGTCGAAATCAACGAGAAGGAAGTCCACATCGAGGAAGAATGCCTGAAGATGCTGGCGCTGCATCAACCGGTAGCGGTGGACCTGCGCTTCATCGTCGCCGTGCTGAAGGTCGATAACGACCTCGAACGCATGGGCGACTTCGCCAAGAATATCGCCAAGCGCGCGCAGGTGCTGGCACAGCTGCCGCCGATGCCGGTGTCGCCCGCCTTCGTGAACGAGTTGCCCGACCTGGTACGCACGATGGTGCGCAAGTCGCTGGATGCAATGGTGGCGCTCGACGTCGACCTTGCCCGCAACGTCATCAAGACGGACAAGCGGGTGGACGAGATCAACGCCAACATGTACGGCGAAGTGCAGAAACTGATCGAGGAAGACGTCACCCGCACCGAGGGTGCGCTCAACCTGCTGTCGTGCTCGCGCCACATGGAACGCATCGCCGACCTCAGCACCAATATCGCCGAAGACGTGCTGTTCATGGTCGAAGGCAAAGTCATGCGCCACATGGGTTAACATGTCCGCCATGAACACTGCAGCCCGCCGCCTCGGCAGTCTGGCGCTGGCAATGGCTGCGCTGCTGGCGGGTTGCGCGACGGATCGAACGTCGCCGCCTCCACCACCGCCGGTCGCTGCCACTCACGCCGCCAACACCGGTTCCGTTACGGCGCCGACTCCGGCGGCCATCATCGGCAACTACGTCGCCATCGCCCAAGCCACCTTCGGCGATGCGTTAAGCGGCGCCCGCGAGCTGGAAACAGCCGTCACTGCGTTCCTGCAAAAGCCTTCCGCCGCCTCGCTCGACGCCGCGCGCGCCGCCTGGCGTGCCTCGCGCCCGGCCTACTTGCAGACGGAAGCCTTTCGCTTCGGCAATGCCGCCGTCGATGAATGGGCACCGCGCGTGAATTCCGGACCGCTCGCTGAAGGCCTGATCGATTACGTGGCGCCGTCGTACGGCAAGACTTCCGACACCAACGAGTTCTACACCGCCAACGTGATCGCCAATCCGGTACTCGACATCGGCGGCATGTCGGTGGATGCCGGCAACATCACACCGCAATTCCTCGCGGAAACGCTGCAGAACATCGGCGGCGTCGATGCCAACGTCGCCACCGGCTACCACGTGATCGAGTTCCTGCTGTGGGGCCAGGATCTGCACGGCACCAGCCCGGGCGCGGGCGAACGACCGTACACCGATTACGATCTCGATCATTGCACGCACGGCAACTGCGATAGACGCCGTGCCTATCTCGAATCAGCCACGCGCCTGCTCGTCACCGACCTGGAAGAAATGACGCAGAGCTGGCAAAACGGCGGTCGCGCCTACGAAGAACTGATGGCCAAGGGTGTCAACGACGGACTCGCCGCCATGCTGACCGGCATGGGCTCGCTTGCGTACGGTGAACTGGCCGGCCAACGTCTGCGACTTCCGTTGCTGATGCACGATCCTGCAGTGGAACAGGATTGCTACTCCGACAACACGCTGTGGTCGCACTTCTACGATGCCAGGGGCATCCAGAACCTGTGGCATGGCGCTTACCAGCGCACCAATGGCAGCAAGGTAGAAGGTCCCGGCCTCGAGGCGCTGCTGCGAGCCGTCGCTCCCGATGTGCATGCCGAGATGAGCGCCAGGGTCGAAAGCACCGACCTGGCGATGGACGCCTTGATCAAGCAACCGCAGCCCTATGACATGCTGATCGCGCCCGGCAACACCACCGGCGAAACGCTGATCAACAACGCGGTGTCGGCACTGATGGAAGAAACCCGCGCCATCGAGAAAGTCATCGGTGCGCTGGGCTTGCAGAATGTCAGCATCCAAGGGTCCGACAACCTGCCCAGCGACAAGTAGTCTGCTCCGTTGTTTGACAGTTGTTTGGCAGTTGTTTGGCAGTTGTTTGGCCCCTAAGACGCCAACCCCGGCAGCAGAGTCTTGAGTCCATCGACGATGAACTCCACCGCCATCGCCGCCAGGATCAAGCCCATCACGCGCGACGAAATGTTCATCGAGGTCTGGCTCAGATGACGCCCGATCTGCGGCGCCAGGTGAAAACACACCCACACCACCAGCGCCGCAACCAGGCACAGCCCGATCAGCACCACCTTGTGGGCAATGGACGGCGACTGCTCGCTGAACAGGATCACGGTGCTGATCGCTCCCGGCCCCGCCAATAGCGGCAGCGCCAGCGGTACCACGCCGATTTCGGTGGAGTTCACGGCTTCCGCGTCTTCTTCCGGCGTGCGGCGGGTGCGGCTGGTCTTGGCTTGCAGCATGTCGAACGCGATGGTCAGCAGCAGGATGCCGCCGGCGACACGGAAGCCTTCGATGCTGATGTTGAAGATGTGCAGGATGCGATTACCCGCCAACACGCTGACGGTCATGATGCAGAACACGGCAAAGGCGCTGATGCGCGCGATATGTTTGCGCTGCGCCTGCACGTTCTCGGTGAAGTTGAGGAACAGCGGCACCGTGCTGACCGGCCCGACCACGGCGATCAGACCGGTGAACATGCGCAGGTAGTCGTTCCAGTCGAGCATGCGTT
>DATJXP010000384.1:0-6351 GCA_035500035.1 Candidatus Acidiferrum sp.
TCGATCAGGCTCGATGCCAGGCACGCCACCAGTTTGTATTACCGCGGACTGGGCAATCTCTACCGGCAACAGCAACGCTATGCCGAAGCCAGGGACATCCTGCAGCAAAGTGTCGAGCGCTTTCACGACTCCGAATCGGAACAGGCGCTGCGCGAAGTCGAGAGCCGGTTGCAATAGTCGACGCAGCGCTGATGGCGCTGTCGCCCGATCAGGATTGATGTCCCGTCAGTAGAGTTGGTCCCTTTGAGCAGGGCATGAGCCGCCGCGAGTGTCCCTGCTGCTTTTTTCGACTTCAAACAGTCAATATTTCCACTGCTTTGCGCAGTTCTGCCAACGGATCCTTGCCGGTAGGCACCCACTCATGCGCCACGTAACCCTGGAAGTTCAGATCGGCCAGCGCCTTCGCCACCGCATGCCAGTTCACTTCCTGCCGCTGGTCGATCTCGTTGCGGCCGGGCACGCCGGCGATGTGGATGTGGGCGATGTAGGCCAGGTTGGCACGTATGGTTTCGATCAGGTTTCCTTCCATGATCTGCATGTGGTACGCGTCGTACACCAGCTTGATGCGCTCGGAACCGACCTGCTTGCACACCTCGACGCCGAACGCCGTGTGGTTGCCGATGTAGTCGGGATGATCGACCAGCGTGTTCAGTACTTCGACTGCCAGTGTGACTTTTTTCTTCTCCAGCATGCCGGCCACCTGCTTGAGCCCGGTGACGCAATTGCGGATGCCTTGCTCGTCGCTCATGCCTTCGCGGTCGCCGAACAGACCGATGATGTTGGGGATGTTGTTGGCCGCAGCGACATCGGCGTTGCGCGTCAGTTCATCGATCAATTGTTTATGGTTCTCGGTCTTGTCCCAGCCGAAGGCTTTGCCGTAGCGGCGCTTGCTGCCGGGCTCGACCGGTTGGAAACCACCGCCACCGCCGAGAATCATGCATGGCGTGATGCCGTATTTGCGGCACGTGGCCCATTCCTCCTGCGGCACCAAATCCATGCCGGTGATGCCCATCGTCTGCATCGCTTTGCACAGCTCCTCAATGCTCAGCATGCCGAAGCACCAGCGGGCGACGGATTGTTTCAAGCGGCCCGCCTTCGCTGAAGCTACGGCGGGCAAGCCCGCTTGCAGCAGTGCGAGAGCAGTTGCAGTAGCTGTGAGAAAAGTTCTGCGCTTCATGAAGGTGCCCCGTTAGTCGAAAGAACCTGCACTGATCTTGCAAGCCAGAGGCCGGCATAGGTGCTGGCGAAGCTCGGAGGGCAGGATGCCCGGAGCGCTAGCGCCCATGGATGGCTTGCAGCGGTCGCCAGTACCTATGCCGGCCTCTGGCTGTGCACAAATCCCGTGCTTCATTTTTGCTTCGGCTGTTGATCGAGAATCCAACTCGCCATCGCGCGCGCTTCATCGATGCTGGTGAACTCATTCGGCACCATCGGCACGTCGCCCCAGTCGCCGCCGCCGCCGCGCACGATCTTGCGTGCCAGCACGTCGAGCATCAGCTTGCGGTTGGCGACGTGACGCGCGGCGATGGCCTGCCACGGTGGGCCGATCAGGGTGTCCTTCAATTGATGGCAGGCGTAGCAGCGCGCTTCATCCATCAGTTTTTCCACCGGCTCGGCGGCCTGCAGCGGCAGCGCAACCAGCGGCAACAACAAGGAGGCAATTAATTTTTTCATGGCTGTCTCCTCAATGATGCTGGCCGGAGCCGTCGAGCACGAGCTTTTTCGGATAGGCGTTGTCGCCGGGGTCGACGATCAACGCCATGCGCGCACCTTGCGAAATATCGACGATGTTGCCGTACGAGGTGATCAGCACGCCGGTCTCGGGATCGACGTCGATCATGCGCAGGAAGGTCTGCTCGCGCGGCAGCGGGATGATGCCGAAGCTCTTGTCCTTCGGATTGAAACGGTAGATCACGTCATTGTTCGATGCCGTGATCCACACCACCTTGCGCACCGGGTCCCACGTGGTGGAGTAGGGTGTGCTGGCGGTGTCGGGCAAGTCGTACACGCCGATCATCTTGCGGGTCTTGGTGTCGAACTCGGCCAGCTGACCGCTGCCGTACAACGCCAGGTACAGCACGTCGTTGTCATCGATGCTGATACGACGCGGCCCAGCGTTGACGTCGGGCAGCTGGAACGGGCCGATGTACTGCTTCTTGTCGATATCGAAACCGCCGAAGGTGCCGTTGCCGAGCTGGCTGTACCACACTTCCTTGCGGTTCTTGGTCATGCTGAGGCCGTACAGCGCGGTGCGTTCTTTCTCGCGGCCGGGCGAGGCCGGTGCCGGCCAGATCGCCGCGCTGCCGTCCTTCGGATCGAAGTAACCGACCGCGTTGTTGCCGATGTCGGAATACCAGACGCGGCCGTTCTCGTCGGTCAGCAGCGTGTGGTCCCACCCGAAGCTGAGATCATGGATGCCGGGATTCTTGTTGTCGGGCGTGCGCAGGCGCCAGGTTTTCCACTGCGTGGAGTTGACGTCGAGATGGCCGACGATGCTGTTGAACAGCGGCGTCACCCACAGCGAACCGTCCTTGTCGCGGTGCAGCGAGTGCGGGCTCATCAGCACATCGCTCGGCACTTCCAGCGTGTTGCGCACGCCGGTGGCGATGTCGACCGTGAACAGATGGTTGGCGGCGACGTCGGCCACGTACAACTTGCGCGGCGAACCGAGCAGCATCGCTTCGCGCACGGCATTGGGCCGCGCGAACTCATATTCGTAGATGCGGGTGTCAGCGTTGACCAAGAGCGGGGCGCCCCACTTGTAGCCGCTGATGGTGTCCAGCCTGTCGTTGAACGCGCGCGCCATCACCTTGGCCACGTCGTCGCCGTTCTTGACGTCGTAGGTGGCTTCTACCGGGATCTTGCTACCGTCGGCGCGGCTGCCGCGGCCGAACTCCCAGGTCGACAGGAAGTTCATGTACTTGGTGATCATCAGCCAGCTGTGTTCGCGCGCCTTGAGCGGATCGGCCGCGTGTTGTTCGGCGATCAACGCGGCGTAGTTGCGCTGTTCGCTGGCCGGTACCTGGTGGCAGTCGATGCAGTTCATGATGAACTGCGATTGCTGTTTGCGATCCTTGATGCGGCTCGACAGCCACGCCGACGCCGGTGCAACGGCCACCTGGTTGTCGACCGGCGTCACCACGAAGGTGGCGGTGATGCCGTCCTTGCCGTCGTTGTGCAGTACGCGGTCGATCTGTTGATAGCCGAGCGAGCGGACGCGAATGCTGGCGTTGTCGCCGATCTTCTCGTCGAAACTGCCGGGAAACCGGAACGAACCGTCGGCAGTGGTGAACACCGTCATCACGCTGGCGCCCTTGGCGTTGATGCCGCGTTCGTAGATCACCTGCGCCTGCGCCAACGGTTTGCCGTTGGTATCGACCACCTTGCCTGCGAGCGTGGAGGCGGCGTGTGCGCCGCCGGCGAATATCAGCGCCGCTGCCAGCACGGCCGTTCGCAACGAACGCGTGCGCGCAACGCTGAAACCAAGAGTCCTGGTTTGCATGGATTACCCTCTGTGCAATGGAGTGAAACTGCATCCTGGTCGGCCGTTGTTATATGAGCGAGGCCAAATCCAGAATTACGGTTCTATTTTTACCCCAGAGTCGGGGCACAGTGCAAACAGTGTGCAGTGCGTGCCACGGAAATCAGCCCGAGCGGGTCCTGCCGGCGACGGTGGCCGGCGGGCGCTCGGCATCGAGCACGAGTTCGCCGGTGGTGCAGAAGCGGATGCCGGCGGCGTTGGCTTCGTCGGTGTCGATGTGCATCTCGGTGACGAAATCCGGCTTGACCCGGATCAGCGTATGGGTGAAATCGACCGCGCGGTCGTCGCTGCCGACTTTCATGTCAACGTAGTCGCCGTCACGCAGATGCAACGCATCGGCGTCAGCCGGGCTCATGTGGATGTGACGGGCGGCGACGATCAGGCCATCGGTGATCAGTTCGCCGGCCGGGCCGCGCAACTTGACGAGCGGCGTGTCCTTCAATTGGCCCGATGGCCGCAGCGGCGCGTCGAGCCCGAGCGTGAAGGTATCGGTGCGCGATACTTCGATCTGCGTCGCCACTCGCGTCGGCCCCAGCACGCGCACGTGGTCGAAGCCGCCCTTGGGGCCGATCACTGCGACGGTTTCGCGCGCGGCCCAGCCTTCGGGCTGCGACAGCTTGTGATCGAGCTGCAATTGATGGCCAGCGCCGAACAGCGCCTCGACCGCCGCCTGCGACAGGTGCACGTGACGTGCCGACACCGCCACCGGAATGTGTACGTGATTGCCGGGTTGCGGCCGCACCAGCAGCAGCTGCACTTCGCACGCGATCATGTATTGCTCGTTGGTGCGGGTGACGAGCACTTGCACGCGGCTGTCGAAGCCGTGGATGGCGAGGACGCCGAAATCGGCCGGCGCGCGCTGGCGATTGCGGTCGTCGTCGAGCAGCAGGCCGAGAAATTCCAGCCGTTCGCAAATGCGGCGACGCAGCTCGGCCGAGTTCTCGCCGATGCCGCCGGTGAAGATCACCGCATCGACGCCACCCATCACCGCCGCGTAAGCGCCGATGTATTTGCGCACGCGGTAGGCGAACACGCGCAGCGCCAGCTGCGCCGCAACGTCGCCTTGTTCGGCGCGGTGGGCGATCTGCTGCATGTCCTGCGTGCCGGCCAGTGCCAGCAGGCCGCTGTCGTGGTTCAGCGCATGTTCGATGGCATTGGCATCGAGCCCCAGTTCGCGCGCCAGAAAACTGAAGGCACCAGGATCGATGTCGCCGCTACGGGTGCCCATCACCAGGCCTTCCAGCGGCGTCATGCCCATCGAAGTGTCGACTGAACGTCCATGCTGGACGGCACACACGCTGGCGCCGTTGCCGAGATGGCAACTGATCAGGCGCAGCTCATCCATGGGCCGGCGCAGAGCTGCGGCCGCACGCAGTGCGACGTAGTGATGCGAGGTGCCGTGAAAACCATAGCGGCGCAGGCCGTGCTGGCGCCACGTGTCAGGCACCGCATAGGTGTAAGCGTAGTCGGGAATGGTCTGATGAAACGCGGTGTCGAACACCGCGACCTGCGGCAAGCGCGGCCATAGTTGACGGCTCAAGCGGATCGCCGCCAGCGCAACCGGGTTGTGCAACGGCGCCAAGCGGCCGCACTCGTCGATGGCATGTTCAACTTCATCGTCGATCAGCGTGGCGGCGCGAAACCGGTCGCCGCCGTGCACCACGCGGTGCCCCACGGCAGCGAACTCGCCGAAGCCGAAGGTCGCCAGCACCGCCGGCACCTTGCGCACGGCCGCTTCCAGCGAAGTGACATGATCGGCCACCGCCTGCTCATCGGCTGCCTCGCCGCCGATGCGGTAACGCAACTCGCAGCCGTCGGCGCTGAAGCCGACGAACTCCGCCTTGAACACGCGGCTGTCGGCCAGGCCGAGATCGAAGATGCCGAACTTGAGACTGGAACTGCCGGCGTTGAACACCAGGATACGCATAAGACAGAAGCACCACCGCCAAAAGAGTAGGACCACTATATATGATGAAAAGCGGCGCCACGAAGTGCGCCAGATCAAGCGCCTGCTAAATGGAAGTAAAGAAGTTCTTAAGCGCAGTTGAGGAATGGATAATCAGGAATTTGCTCTATTAAAATTTCATTTTCTGCCGGTTACCGCACTTAACTCCTGGCCGAAGAAACCACAATTGCCCCGGCGATGATCAGCGCCGTACCGGCAAGTACCCTGGGGCCGTTCAAGTTGGCCCACTCTCCCAATAACAAGGCAGAGCCGGTAACTGCAACGACAGCGTTCGAGTTGGTCAGCGGCGAAATCACTGAAACGGGTATGCCCAGCGATGAAATTGCATAGGTCATGCAACCTATCGCTGTGGCCCACGCCATACCCATGATCACGGCAAACATGCCGGCTTTCGGGGTGCTGACCCAGCCATCTCCCAATGCCGTCGCCAACAGGCCGGCCGCAAGAACGGTGGCGCCAACCTGTACCAGGTAGTTGGGAACGCTCGAGCCTTCGCGCATGCTGAGTTTCATCAGCACCGTGCCAAGCCCCAACAGTAAGGTAGGTATCAATCCTCCAATCAGCAGTGCCTTGATGTTCATTGGTGCCGAGTCCTCTTGTAGTAGTCGAAATCGCCGTCTTGCTCAGCGTGCGCCCGGAAAATGCTCGATATGGGTTTCGCCCCTGCGGCCAAAATAAGTGACATGGCGCCCGGCAATCCAGACTGTGTAGCCGGTACAACCTGCTTGCATCGAGAGCTGTTTGAATTCCGGATACATGACGGTGCCTTGTTGCGCGCCTTTGATGGCTGCCTGCACGGCGGTTGCCGAGAAAGCATCGGCAATACCTTGCCCGGATGACGGCA
>DATJXP010000385.1:0-7923 GCA_035500035.1 Candidatus Acidiferrum sp.
CTGCTGGCTTTGTCAGCGCAGGCCGAAGTACCTGCTGCAAACGCTGATGTGCAGAAGCAAGCCCAACCCATCATTGGCGGCACCGTGGCCACTCCCGGTACGCATCCGTGGATAGCCGCACTGGTCAGCAACGGTACGACTACCAAGAACAGCCAGCGCCAGTTCTGCGGCGGCGCGCTGATCGACCCGAGCTGGGTCATCACGGCCGCGCATTGTCTCGATGACACCGACGTCAACTCGTTCAAGGTTTTCATCGGCAGGGACGATCTCGACGGGACCGGCGGCGAAGTGATCGCGGCCAGCCAGATCATCCAGCACCCCTATTGGCAAGGCTACGACATTTACGACATCGCGATGGTGCGGCTCAGTACCCCTTCGCAAGCGACTCCCATCGCACTGTCAGGCTATAGCATCGACCAAGCGCTGTTCGGCAGCCTGGTCGATCTCGTCGGTTGGGGCAACAGCGACTATGTAGGCTCGTACCAGTGCAATCTGGATTTCACCGACGCGGTGACTAACAAGAGCGACTATGCCTGCGAAACGGTCATCATCGAGCATGGCACTCACCCCAATAATCTCCAGCAAGCCAAATTGACGCTCGAGCCGTACACCAATTGCGAAAGCCGCTACAACAGCATACGTGCGGTCCAGGGGCAGAAAGCTGAGACCACGCCATCCTTCAGCGATACTGCCTCGCCCGACATTCTGTGTGCATGGGACGAGACCGACACGCAGTCCCCTTGTCATGGCGACAGCGGGGGGCCGTTGACGGCTGTCGTCAATTCGTCACCCGTGTTGTTGGGAATAGTGAATCTCGGAATAGTGAATAACTGTGCATTGCCGCTGCAAATCGGCATCTATACCCGCGTTTCCCACTACATCAACTTCATTCACGACAGCATGGGCAGAAATCTTTCGCTGGAATTCTCATCGCTGTGCCCGGTGGCGCAGCGGCCAGTCGTCAGCTATGGCTCGCTGGGAGGCGGCAAATACAAGGTAACCGCAACCTGGACCCAGGACGCGCAAGCCAACGGTTACCGGCTGTATTACAGCGTGGCGCAAACGCTCGGCCAGAACATCAGCAAGGTCGAGATGGCCGCCGATACGACTCAACTGGCGGTGACGCTGGACTCCGGCATGCACTTCTATATTGCCGTGCAGGGCAAGGGCACGGTTTGCGATGGTCCCATGTCGGATCTGGCGGAGGTAACGGTGCCATGAAACTGTTTGCTCGCATCGTATTCTCGCTGTTCGTGGCATTGATGCCGTCGTTGCCGGCATTTGCGCTGATCAACCCGGTCGCCACGCAGCTCTCCACGCCGGACTGGATGGCGGTGATTTATGTGACGGCCGCCAACGGCAGCGATCACAACCTGTTTTGCAAGGGTGCGCTGATTGCCAGCGATTGGGTGATGACTTCGGCGGCCTGCCTGTACGATCCCTACAAGGCGATGGACACGGCGGCGGATCCCTCCAATCCCGACTACGCGGTAGTCATAGGCCAGAGCAAGGAATACATAGCGGTGACGCAGTTCGTCCAGTCCGACGACTTCACCATCGGCTTGATGCACCTGGCCAAGCCGGTCTCGGTCACGCCGTTGAAGGTCAGCACCAAATCGGCGGCGGCGCTGCTCAAAACCAACGTTTACATCCTGGGCACACAATCGAGCCCTGCCATCGGCAACAGCTATTTCAATGCCGGTGTCGTGCCGCGCGTGGACTGCAACCTCGATGGCACGTTGTTCTATGTCGGCTTCAATGGCGCCGATGCCGCCGCCTGCTACATCTTGACGAAGCCGACCACCGGCACGTCGATGTTCCGCACCGATGCAGTGGTCGTCGATCCGCAAGCGGTGGGCTCACCCAATTCGCCGATCGATGTATCGGAACCGTTCGTGCTCGACGGTTCGCGGTTTTACCTGGATTTCCGGGCCGGCAACAGCTATCCGTGTCACGAGGACCTGGGCGCGCCGGTTCTCGCCGGCAACAGCGATGGTTCGGTGGAAATGGTCGGCATCGTCGGCGGGGTGGGCACCGCGGCGGGAATGCCGATGTGCAACGGATCGCTGGTCAACCAGTTCTACACCGCGAGCAACTATGCGGCTTACGTCAACAAGACCATCGCGAAAGCACAGTTCTCCGCGCTTTGCCCGGGTGCTCCGTCATTGCAAGTGCAGTACTTGAGCGGCTACCGGGTGCGCTTGTACTGGTCTGCCGTCGCCAATGCCAGCGGTTACCGCATCCACTACACCACCGCAGTGGGCTATTACAAAATCGCCACGGTGGACATGGGCACGAAAACGGAAGTCACGGTGTCGGTCAATCCCGGTGTCGACTACACCGTGGGTTTGTCGGCATATAGCGCCAGTTGCAACAGTCCGGCGTCTACCCCGCAGACTGTTTCTTATTAACAGAAATGTTGCGCACGCATTAACCGGCTCTGAGTCTGAACCGAAAAAATGCCGGGGCTAACCACATGAAAGCCCCGGCCAAGAGGGGAAGCGGTTGGTGCGAGTGCGGAGCGGAATTGGCGCCCCAGTCAAAGTCTGCTTATTGCTGCGCGGTGTTCTTGCGCAGTACATCGTCGGCTTTCTGCACTGCTTTGCCATTCGATTTATATCTGGCGGCAAAGCTGGTCAACGGGATGCCGTTGCAGCGGACATCGTGGATTTCATAGCGCGCAACGCCGTAATTGCTGGCGAGTTTCGGCAGCGGGCTGTCGGTGGTGACGGCGGCGATGCACAGCGCGCTCAGGTCGGAACCATCGGAAGAGACGAAACGCAGCGACTGCGCGCTCGCGGTGGAGACGGACAACAACAACGCGGAAACGATCAATACATTTTTCATAAAATGCTCCTGTAACAACTGGAAGATGGGAGAAGCCCTGTTGAGGCTGCCTTGGGTATGGGTTTGGTGTAACGCCCCTCTGCATCGTGCAGACCCTGAACTCTTCTGCAGCTTCCTTGCATGCGTGTATTGTCCCGCCGCAGGTTTTGGCGGCGAGCAAGAGCAAATTAATTTTCAATAAATCGTGCGAAGCGCTCGGCAATTCGCGCGGCGCGGTCAACGCACGGCGGTCGCCTCGATTTCCACCAGCAGGTCAGGCAACGCCAGTTCGGAGACGCCAAGCAGCGAGCCGCTTGGTTTGACCGGGCAATCGCGCAAGCGCTCCGTCACCACGTCGTAGGAAGCGTGAAACGCCGCGACGTCAGTAGTGTAGTAGTTCAGGCGTACCACGTTGGCAAACGTGTAGCCGCTTTGCGCCAGCAGCGTGGCCAGGTTGTCGAAAGCCTGGATCATCTGGGTGCGCATGTCACCGATGTGGATCGGATACCCGGCGGCATCGACCGAAGCCTGCCCGGCGCAGTACAGCACGGTGCCGCTCGCTTCCACTGCCTGCGAGAACGACAGTTTGTCCTGCCACAGCCAGGGATTGATGTTGCGAACTTTCATGGAACCTCCTTCAAGGAGCCGCTCGATAACTTCGATGGTATTCTGGCTTTTTGTCATTGCTGCAATCAAGGCGCTCTTGCGCAGGCAAGAACTCAACGCCTCAGGCAGCACACGACATCCGGGCCAGCCAGAGAAGGGGAAACACATGATCGACACCGGGTCACGCACCATTGCGGTCCGCAATCCACGCACTGGCAGGATCGACTTCGATTTGCCAGTCGATGACGCACGAGTGGTCGCCGCCAAGGCGGCGCGTCTGCGCGAAAACCAGCAAGCATGGGTGGCGCTGGGCTTGCCAGGCCGCACGGCGGTGATGGCCCGTTGGCTGGCCGAGGTGCGTAAGCGCGCAGCCGCCATTGCCGACGCCGATGCCGAAGATACCGGTGGTTGCCACACGTCGTATCTGCAGGGCTTCATCACGATGGGCAACATCGGCGGCTGGATCGAGGATGCCGCGGGGGCGCTGCAAAAAGCCAGTTACTTCGGGACTTCGCGCGCCGTGCCCTCGGTCGAAGTGCGCACGCAGTTCGTGCCTTATCCGCTGTGCGGTGTCATCAGCCCGTGGAATGCGCCGATGATGCTGGCGCTGCTCGATGCCGTGCCGGCGCTGTTTGCCGGTTGTGCGGTATTGCTCAAACCCAGCGAGATCACGCCGCGCTTCACCGCGCCGCTGTTCGACAGCGTGCGCGCGGTGCCCGAACTCGCTGCCGTGTTCGACTTTGTCACCGGCGATGCCGAAACCGGCAAGGCAGTGATCGATCAGGCCGATGTGGTCTGCTTCACGGGCAGCGTGCTGACCGGTCGCAAGATCGCCGTGCATTGCGCCGAGCGGTTGATTCCGTGCTATCTCGAGCTTGGCGGCAAGGATCCGGTGATCGTCACCGCGTCTGCCGACCTCGAACGCGCGACCACCGCCGTGCTGCGCGGTGCAGTACACGCCAACGGCATGGTGTGCTTCTCGGTCGAGCGAATCTACGTGGATGAAAACATCCACGATGCTTTCGTGGCGCGGCTGGTCGAGAAAGCCAATGCGGTGCGCCTCAACTGCGGCGACCCGCGCGCCGGCCACATTCATCCATTTACGTTCGCGCCGCAGGCGGCCATCGTGCAGCGTCATCTCGCGGATGCCGTGGCCAAGGGCGCGAAGATACTCAGCGGCGGCGAAGTCGAAACTCACGACGGCGGTTTGTACCTGCGTCCCACCGTGCTCACCGGCGTGACGCACGAGATGCTGATCATGCAGGACGAAACGTTCGGTCCTTGTCTGCCGGTGATGAAATTCCGCGACATCGAACACGCGATTCAACTCGCCAACGACACCACCTTCGGCCTGACCGCTGCAGTCATCGCCGGCAGCGAAGCGGAAGCGCTGCCTATCGCCGAACGGCTCAACGCCGGCGCGGTGTTCGTGCAGGACACTTTCCTCACGTTCGCGAAAAATCGCACAGTCGGCACTAACAGCTTCGGCTTTTCCGGCGTCGGCGGCGGTTCGCGCACCGGGCCCGAAGCCATTCTGCGGTTCGTGCGACGCAAAGCATTACTGACGCAACACGGCGAGCCGGCAGATATCCAGAATGATCATCAAGCCTTGAATACCCGGCGCAGCGATGCCGAACAGCGTGCCACCGGGGTTGATGGCGCAACCGCTCGGTGACGACGCCATAAGCGGCGAAGAACGCCGCCATGTCAGTGGCGTAATCGTTTAGGCGTACGATGTGTTCCATCTCGTAGCCGCCGCGCGCCAGTAGCGTTTGCAGATTGTCGAATGCCTGCGCGATCTGCTTGCTCATGTCACCCACATGCAACGGTTTGCCGTCGGCATCGACCGAGAGCTAGCAGGCGCAGTACAGCACCTTGCCGCTGGTGTAAGTTTCCACTGCTTGCGAGAATGACAAAGGGTCCTGCCACTGCCAGGGGTTGATGCTGCGGGTTTGCATGATGAATACCTTGCTTCACGTGGGTTGCGGAAACGCACGAATACAACACACCACGGCCGGTTTCAACGATGGCACGTGGCGCGAGCTGCGCGTGGACATCAATCCGGCGGTAAAACCGGATGTGCTCGGCAGCATGCTGGACATGTCGAGTGTGGCAGACGCCTCGGTGAATGCCGTTTACTCAAGCCACAGCATCGAACATTTGTATCCGCATGAAGTGCCGCAGGCGTTGGCCGAATTCCTGCGGGTGTTGAAGCACGACGGTTTTGCCGTCTTCACTTGCCCCGATCTGCAATCGATCTGCCAATTGGTGGCAGAGGACAAGTTGCTGGAGCCGGCCTACGAGGTGCCCGCCGGCAAAATCACGCCCCTGGACATGCTGTATGGCTTCCGCCGCGACCTTGCGCTCGGCAATGTCTGGATGGCTCACCATAGTGGTTTTACGCGCAGCTCGTTGACCGCCATCCTGAAGGAAAACGGCTTTGGCAGCGTGCTGGTAATGGCGCGCAATTTCGCTCCGCACTATGACTTGTGGGCCATCGCCGGCAAATCGGCGCGTGACGATGCCGACATGCTGGAGCTGATGTCGAAGCACTTTCCGTAGACCGCGCGCACCCTACAGTTTTGCGGGGTCCCCGTACACCACCTTGCCGCCGACCAGCGTCAGCACCGGGTGAATGGTCTTGATGTCTTCGTCGCTGACTTTCTTGCTGTCGAAGTAATCGCGGTCGAGCACGATGAGGTCGGCCTTCATGCCGTTCTCGAGCGAGCCGATGTCATTCTCCTGCAGGAACCAGCGGTTGCTGGCGGTGTAGAGGCGGATGCCGTCGCTGCGCGACAGCGTCTGGCCTTCGTTGATCAGTTCGCCGCGCGCGTTCTTGCCGGTGACGACGTAGTACAGCCCGAGCCACGGATTCATCGGCGAAATCTGCATGCCGTCCGAACTCATGCCGATCGGGATGCCGACGTCCTTCAGCATTTTGAACGGCGGGCCGTTCTGCGCCTTGGTGCCGCTGATGTAGCGCCAGCCGCCGAGCACGCTGACGCCGCCGCCGAGCGCCTTCAGTTTGCGCGCGTATTCTTCGGTGATGAACGGCGCATGCGCCACCACCCACTGCAGCTTGGTGATGCCGTCGCCACCGATGGCGTCGTTCACTTTCTGCCAGCCGTCGATGATGGTCTTGTAGTCGGTCGCGGTCAGCGAATGGTTCTCGTTGCGCCAGCCGGCTTTCGCCACCAGCGTGGTACCGTTGATCCACTCCGGCGTCTGCTGCCCGACAAACGGCGAGGCCCCGGCGGTGAACTCGCCGATGCCGACGGTTTTCAGCATGGCGGTGCCGAAACGCGGAAACGCGTTGTCGAGTCGTGCGTGCAACAGCGGTGTGCTCGGGTCGCTTTCCATATAAAGGAAGTTGACGCGCACGCGGTTCGGCAATTTGCCGTCGCGATTCAGCGCTTGCACGGCATCGTAGGCGCGCACGCCGTCCATCACGGCGACGGCATCGGCGTCGGTGCCGGTTTCCGGAAAACCGCCCTCGTCGAGTTGCGTGGTGATGCCGACGCTCACCGCATAGTTGAGCGCGTCGAGCGTGCCGCGTTTCTTGTCTTCAAACGTTTGCAGCTGCTTCAACGCAAACAGTGCCTTGGTGCTGGGGTTCGGCGTTGGGCCACCGGCGACCGAACCGTCGGCACCGACGGTGATGCCCTTGCTTTCGAAGAACTGCTTGCCGAGCGAGTTGGTCACCGACGGGCCAGAAAAACCCTGCTGCACGTAGATCGGATGCTGGGTCGACACCGCGTCGAGTTCGGCCAGCGTCGGGAAGCGCGGCTTGTCCGGCGCCGGCGTGAACTGGTTGATGTCGAAGCCACCGATGGCGGTGACCCATTCGCCCTTCGGCAGTTTGTCGGCGCGTGCCTTCAGCATCTCCTGCACTTGCGCGATCGAGGTGGCGCTTTCGAGCCGCGTGTCGTGCCCGGGGCGCAGGCCCAGCAGCACGATGTGATTGTGGTTGTCGATCAGCCCCGGCACCACGGTGTGGCCCTTGAGGTCGATGGTGCGCGTGCAGTTGCTGGTGGCCGGCATTGCGTTGCCGCTGCCGACCACGCGGCCGTCCTGCAGGCGCAGGCGATTCACCACGGTGTCGGTGGCGTCCATCGTGTGGATGGCGCCGTTGGTCAGCAGTACGTCATCGACGGCGCCGCAGTTGGCGCTTTGCGCGGCCACGCCGTGCACACCGCCCAGCAGCAGCGGAAAACAGGCGAGAAGCAAACGAGAGTGATGAAGACGCATGAACGATTCCCCTTGGTCAGTTGTGATCGAACGCCTGCAGCGGCGCTTTGCGTATGCAGATATCGACTGCAAAAAATCCGGCCGGCAGCGAGCCGAACAGAAAGATCACGTGGCGCATGTAGATCGCCACGCCGATGAAGACCCAGCTCAACGCCGTCCACACGATCAAGGCCGTCACCAGGTGGCGGACCGGCAGGAACGCCGCTTTATGACAGAACCCGCACAGCCGCGGCCGCAACCACA
>DATJXP010000386.1:0-4735 GCA_035500035.1 Candidatus Acidiferrum sp.
CAAAACAGGGCATCGTTCAGGGAGCGGCATTTTAGTCCATCATCACGCTAAAATCCCGGCCAGCAACCAACGAATTTGATCGACGGAACCCTGCATGAGCCGCACTGCCTTCTACGTATCCGACAGCACCGGCATCACCGCCCACACGCTCGGCCAGAGCCTGCTGGCGCAGTTCGAGGAACTGCAGATCGAACACGTGCTGATCCCCTTCGTCGATACCGAGGCCAAGGTGGATGAGGTGATCGGCCGCATCAACGCCGCCTGCGACGCCGAGGGCGTGCCGGCGCTGGTGTTCTCGACCCTGGTCAACGACGACCTGCGCGCGCGGCTGGCCCAGAGCCGCGGCTACCTGGTCGACATCCTTGGCACCTTCCTCAAGCCGCTGGAGCAAGTGCTCAACGTGCACTCGTCGTACAGCGTCGGCCATGCACGCGGCAACATCACCGACGACAGCTACAAGAACCGCATCAACGCGGTGAACTATGCGCTCGACAACGACGATGGTTCGCGCGTCAACCAGTACGGCAACGCCGACGTGATCCTGGTCGGCGTGTCGCGCTGCGGCAAGACGCCGACGTGCCTGTACATGGCGCTGCAGTTCGGCGTGTTCGCCGCCAACTATCCGATCACCGAGGAAGACATCAACGAGCTGGAGTTGCCGAAGAGCCTGCTGCCGTTCAAGGACCGTTTGTTTGGCTTGACGATCAATGCCGAGCGGTTGTGCAGCATCCGCAACGAGCGGCGGCCCAACAGCAAGTATGCGTCGATGAAACAGTGCGAGTTCGAGATCCGCGAAGCGGAGGCGATGTTCCGCCGGCATCACATCCCGTACCTGGATACGACGCATTTTTCCATCGAGGAGATTTCCACCCGCATCCTGTCGCAGCTGGGAATCGATAGAAAATTGAAATAGCATGCCCGCCTGTCGCGGTACGAATGGAATGCAGTCCCGCCGCCACCCGGCCATCCAACAAGGAGCAACTCATGCAGATCAAAAACAGGTTCTTCCGGCTGCCCTTTTCTTTCGTTGCGCCCATTGCCGGAACCGGCCTGCTGCTTGCCGCTTGCTGGTGGCAACCCGTGTCAGCCGCTATTGCCGCCGCTGCCACCAGTGACAAACCCGAAAAACCGGAAGTGATCACCATCATCGGCACCCAGGCCATCAACGAGATGACGTTCAAGCTGTACACCACGCAGAAGCAGATGTTCGAGGTGTACAACCAGCTCACCAGCGACCACGACAATGATGTTCATTGCGATTACGAAGTGCCGACCGGCAGCAGAATCAAGAAGTGGGAGTGCACGCCAGTTTTCGTGGACAAGGACATGCGTCGCGACACGCGAGCCATGATCGATTCGCTGGATGCCAACAGCGACGTGACCTTTCCCCGCTCACGGCAGGAAGTGATCTTCAACAACGAAGCAAAACTGAAGCGCATGAATGCCGAGATGCTGGAACTGGGCCGTACCCACCCGGAACTGGGCGACCTGATGGCCAGCTATTTCGCCCAACTGCAGAAAATCGCCGAAGCCAACCAGCAATTGCGCGCCGCCTTCCTCAGCAAACACTGATCAGGTGTGCCGCCTGACCAGCTCCATCACGGCCTTCGAGTCATCGGACTCTTGTGAACTCAAGCCGGCCACGACACCAAGGCGATCCCCCGGCGGCCGGTTCTGGCTCATCTTCCACTTGCCGAGCAGGCGCGTCACCGGAATTTCGATGCCGACGATATTCGACAGCATTTTGTCGATGTAATCGGCCGGCGCGTCGGTGACTTGCCACGGCAACGCGTGTTTCGCTTCGTGCTCGTCGGTCAGCGCCGTGACGTGTGGCAGCAGCCAGTCTTTGTCGGTAATGAAACGAATCGGCCCATAAGCATGCACAACCGCATAATTCCAGGTCGGCACCGCCTGCCCATGCGCATGCTTGCTCGGATACCACGACGGCGTGATGTAGGTATCGACACTCTGGAAGATCACCAGCGCTTCCGCATCTGACGGCAGTTGCTGCTGCCACAACGGATTCTGCTTCGGCGTATGCGCCCGCAACACCGCCTTGCCCTCACCATCGAGCGACAAATGAAACGGCATGTGATTGGCCTCAAGCCCCTGCGGCGTCGCCACCACCAACGCCCCCAACGGATGCGCCCTGATCAACGCATGCAACGTCGCGACATCGTTCTCGACAAATTTTTGTTGCACATACATGGTGGCCGCCCTCATTGAACTTGAGGTTGCGGGGCAAGACCATGTGTTGGGAACGCTCTGCAGCAGGGAAGCTGCAGAGCGAGCCTACAGGGACGTACTTGCGGCGTTTCCCAATACATGGTCTTGCCCCGCAACGTGCCCAATAGTGTATCGCCAGCCAACCATCATTTCTTGTGCAACAAAAACTCCACCACCTCCAACATCGCCTGATGCGAAGGCACCGCCTCATCAATGTGTACCAGATACCTGCCATTGACCACCATGCAAGGCACGCTCGGCACCTGCAGCGCCAACATCATGCTCGCGTCCTTGCGCACCTGGCTATCGACGGCAAACCCGTTGAACGCGCCGTCGAATTGCGCCGCCGACACGCCGTTGTCCGTGAATAACTGTCGCACCGCCGCCGCGTTCTGCAACCGGTTGTGCTGTACATGGATGGTGTCGAAGAAGGCCTTGTGCAGCTTCTCGCCCAGACCCAACGCCTGCGCCGTGTAGAACATGCGGGCGTGGTTTTTGGTAACCGGGTCGGTGTTCAGCGGCAAGCGCGAGAACGCGATCGTCTCGCCCTGCTTCTGTACCCACGCCGTCAGCAGCGGGTCGAACTCGTAGCAATGAGGGCAGCCGTACCAGAAGATTTCCGTCACTTCCGGTTTGTCACCGTGCGGTTGCAGCTCGCGCAGCAGCGGCGCATCCGGCACCACGAGGTAATGCGTACCGGCGACAAAGCGTTCGACCTGGGCCTGGGTGGAGGTAAACACGAGGGCGAGCAACAGTGCCCACAGACTATGCAGTGGTTTCATCGATGACTCCGAGTCGGGGTTATGGGGGTGTTACAACACTTCCGGCGGCTTGGGCGGCACCGCGCACAGATGGATCAATCGTTCTTCGCTCATCTGCGGCCCGACGCCAAACGTACGTGGCGGCAGCAACTGGCCGACGACAAGGCCGAGCACCAGCAACGCCGCCGAATAGCCCATGCTCCACGCCGGCCGCGTCGGCCACAGCGCACGCAGGAAACCGGCGATACCGGCATTGATTGGTTGCTGCTGCATACTCGCTTGCTGCTGCAACGCCGCGAGGAAACGTGCTCGCGCCAGTGGCGACGGACTCTGCTCGCGCGCCAGCAGGTTCTGCAGTTCGCCGAACGCTGCCGCTTCCTCCGCGCAAGTGGCGCAACCTTGCAGATGCAACGCCAGGTTCTGCTGCTGCTCGGTGGTCAACTGTTGCGGTTTGTTTTCCGCCAGCCACAGCCGCGCCTGTTCACACGGGATTCCGACACTCATGACTTTTCGCCTCCACTTGCATGCCACTTTCGTTGACGGCATCGAAATGCCGCCGCAATTCAATCAACGCCCGGTGCAGCCGCACCTTGACCGCACTCACGCTGCAACCGAACAGTTGCGCCAGTTCTTCGCCGCTCAATTCCTTCAAGCGGGCCAGCAACACCAGTTCGCGGCTGTCGCGCGGCAGCCGTAGTAATGCGCGCCGCAAACGCCGTTCCAGCGCTGCCTGTTCGTGCAGCGCGGCCGGCTCGTGTTCGAACGCCACCGGCAGTTGCAGGTCTTCGTCATCTTCCAGCGCCTGCCAGTCGGCTTGCTGGTGCCAGTGATTGGCGGCGACGTTGCGGGCAATCTGGAACAGCCAACCGACGAAGAAACCATCGCCGCGATAACTGCCGGCATGGCGCAACACGCGCAGGAAGGTGTCCTGCACCAGGTCGTCGCTGGTGGTATGGGCAAAGCCGAGCCGCAGGAAAAAGTTGAACAGCCGCTTCTGGTAGCGATCGAACAACAACGCCAGCCGGCCGCTGTTGCCGGCGGCAACCTGCTGCATCAGTGCGTGATCGGTGGGTTCGGTCGCTGTCATTTGTTGTCTTATACCGCCGGCAGCGGCAAAAGTTACAACCAATAATTACAGCCAATGATTACAGCCAGTGCGAAAGGCCCGGGATCAGGCACGGGCAATGGCAATCCAGCTTTCTTCGTTGGGAATGATTTCGGTGTAACCGGCCGTCTGCAAATCCACCAGGCTCCAATGCGAGCGGTGGTTTTCGAGCGGATTGGCCGGCACGTCCTGGTGGATGAAGTCCTTCGGCGTGCTGACCAGCGCCGCCTTCGACGCTACCCGCCGCATCTCGGCCAGCAGGCGCAAACCGTCGGCCTTGTCGAAATGTTCGAGGACGTCGATCGCCATCACCAGTTCATAGGTCTGGTCCGACAACGGTTGCAGGCATTCGAGCGCATCGCCGATCAACAGCCGGTTATACGACCACTCCTGCACCGGCGTGATGTAGCCGGCATAGCCTTCGATGCCGTCGATGCGCACCTTCCACTCGTTGCGCGGTCGCAGCCAGCCCTTGTCGCCTTCGATGTGGAACAGGTTCAGCGATTCCAGCTTGGTGCGCAGCAGAAAACCGTACTGGCCCATGCCGATGCCGATGTCGAGCACGGAACGCGGCGACAGCTGTTCCACCCAGCTGACGATGGGAGTCAATTGCGATGTCTGGCTGAAGGGCATGACGGAGAGC
>DATJXP010000387.1:0-4480 GCA_035500035.1 Candidatus Acidiferrum sp.
GCCGAAGGCACCATGCAATACCTGGTGTTCCAGCCACCGCAGGCCGACTGGAACTATCTCAATTTCGATTTCGATCACGATCCCGAACTGCTGAACCGCTGGAGCCGTCTCGCCGATGCGTCCGACATCAACCTGCGCACGTTCCGTGCGCGCGGCGGCAAGTTGATCATCACCTATGGCTGGGCCGACCAGATCCTGCAACCGCTGATGGGCGTCAACTATTACGAACAGGCGCTGACGGCGAACGGCCCCAACGGCACCGACTTCATGCGCTTGTTCATGATTCCGGGCATGACGCATTGCTCGGGCGGCAACGGCCCCGACCAGCACGATCCCGTCACCGCCATCGTCAACTGGGTGGAAACCAACCAGGCGCCGGCGCTGATGACGGCGAAGAAGATCGTCAACGGCCAGACCACGCGTTCGCGCCCGCTGTGTCCGTATCCGCTGGTGGCGAAGTTCAAGGGCCAGGACAAGAGCATCGACGATGCCGCCAACTTCGAGTGCAAAACGCCGTAAAGGCAGTGCCGTTCAACCCCTGATTTCCGGTTGAACTTGTTCCGCCGCTGTGGAATGCTCGCGCCCTTTGATTGAGCAGCCAGGCTGCGGAGTACCGATGAAAAACCAGGACAATATCGAAACCGTGGACAACAAGCGCCACGGCAAACTGAAGATCAAACTCAATGTCGATCAGGCGCAGGCCAGGGACCAGAACCTGGTCAGCGTGGTGCTGACCGAACTCAACGCCTGCGCCAGCAATTTCGCGGTGGTTTTCATCGAAGTGCCGGAGAGCGAAAACAAACGCATCCGTCCGGTCGCCGTGCTGGGACTGCGCCCCGGCGAAAATGTCTATTACAACGAAGCCGGCTGGGACACCACCTACATTCCGTTGATGGTGCAGCGCTATCCGTTCATCGTCGGCTTCGACGATCGCGTCGAGGATCCCAACCAACTCGCCACTTGCCTGATTCGCAACAGCCCGATGGTGGTCGAGGCGGACGGCATTGCCATGTTCACGGAAACCGGCGAGGAAACCGACTTTCTCAAAAGCCGCCACCAGATTCTCGGCGAGATCTTCGAGGGCGAGCGGGCGATGGACGACTTCATGCAGCGCGTGCACAAATACGATTTGTTGACGCCGCTCGAAATCATCCTGCAGGCGAAGAACGGCGAAATGCGCAAGGTCACCGGCATGTACACCATCAGCATGCAGAAGCTGAAAGAGCTCGGCCCGCAGGTGACGCAGGAGTTGATCGACGTCGAATTCCTGCCGGCCTGTTACCTGATTCTCGGCTCGCTGTTCCAACTGCACCGCCTGATGCAACTGCGCAACAAGCAGAACGTCGACGGCGGGCTCGACTACCGCATCGACGTCGGCCCGCAGACGCAACCGCCGGCGGCCGCCTGACGCGAAGAGGCCAGTTGCCATGAAGAACCGCCCCAACATCGAAAGCGTCGACAAGAACCGCCACGCCGGCATCAAGGTCAGGTTCGATCCCGACTATGCGCACATGAAGACGCAGAATCTCAGCGCCATCACGATGAGCGAAATCACCGCGGCCGGCAGCAGCTTTCCGGTCGTCTTCGTCAAGCTGCCGCAGGAAGACGAGTTCCGGCTGGTGGCGATGTTCGGGCTGACGCAGGGCGAGAACGTCTATTACCACGAGGGCGGCTGGGACGCGACCTACGTGCCGCTGACGATACAGACCTATCCGCTGGTGATCGGTCATGACGATCGTACCGACGCGCCCGACCAGCTTACCGTGTGCATCGACCGCAACAGCGCACGCGTCAACCAGACCGAAGGCGATGCGCTGTTCGACGCCAAGGGCGATGCGACCGAATTCATGAAGAGCCGATTGATGGCCTTGCACGACGTGTTCGAAGAAGAAAAGCGCGCGTGGGTCTTCATCAGCAAGCTGCGCGAGTTCGATCTGCTGACGCCGCTGGAAGTGGTGGTGAAGCCGGTGGGCCGCGACGTGCGGCGCATCACCGGCATGTGGACGCTGAACCGCATCAAATTGCTGAACCTGCCGGCTGCCCAGTTGCAGGAACTGCACAAGCAGAACTTCCTGTCGGCCTGCTACCTGATCCTGAGTGCGTCGTTCCAGTTCCATCGCCTGATGCAACTGCGCCGGCGCAAGGTGGCGGAAAACGTCGAGAATTACTGGATCGATCTCGAGCCGCAGCAGCGGCCTGCCGCCAACGGCTGAGCCCGCGGAGTCACGGCCGGACGATGATCCCCTGCGGTGGCAGGGTTTCGATGCCGGCCAGTTGACTCCGCCACGGCACCGCATCGGCGCCGGCGCTGACGAAGGCATCTTCCACCCACGCGTGAATCTGTTTCCACATCCGGTGCATCATCGGATGCAGGTTGGCGATGGTGGCGCGCGTGTCCATCACTGACGGAATACGCTCGCCGCGATGCTCGATGGCACCGCCGATCGGCTGGATGTCGAGGCCGATGCGGCCTAGATGCCGCGCCAGCCGCGGTTCGGTCAGCACCAGCAAGTGGTCGATGCCGAGCTGCGCCGCCATGGCGAACGCCGACAGGTACAGTCCGACCGGAATGAACGGGAAACGCTGGTGGCTGGTGTCGCCGAAATCGCTGGTGTCGATGGCGACCGGTTGATTGGCTTCGCCCTTGCGGCGGCGGTAATCGCGTTCGACTGCCAGCCGCGAGACTTCGGCGATGCGGTGGCGGTCGAGCCGCGACGGATCGAAACGGTTGCGATCGAGCGTGCCGGCGCAGGCGCGCTCCAGCGGCAGCGGGTAGGCCGGGTCTTCCGGCCGGCACAACACCAACCGCAGGCAACCGACCAGGCTGTCGTTCTGCGCCGCCCGCATCAGGCACGCGGCGGAATGGCGGTCGTAGTCGTCGGTTTCCTGGCCGTCCGGCCGCAGCGGTTCCCAGGCCAGGTCGCGGCAATAGACGTCGTGGCGGATGCGATAGGTGGCGCGGCGCTGTTCGTCGCTCAGCGCCGGCATCAGCGTGAAATAGCGCCGGAACGAATCGGCCAGATCGGGGGGCGGACTATCGTGCATGTCGTTTTTCCTGCTACGCTGGGACGGTGCAGTCCCTTTGCCATACGCATGGCTCAACCGGTAAAACGACAAAAAACGCTCATGACTAAAGCGCCCACTGCAACCAACATCCAACCCAGCGGATTTTTGCCGCGATCATGGCGCGCGGCCGCCGGGCTCGCGCTGGGGTTGATATTGACGGCAATGGCCGCCGCCGGCGCCACCCCCCAGCAGCAGATGCTGGACGAACTGCCGCAGGCATGGGCGCACGCCGCCACCGTGGGCGACGTGGACAAACTGGTGGCGCTGTATTCGCCGGAGGCGTTCATCCACGTGGTGTTTACGCAGGAAGAACTGCGCGGCGAAAAGGCCATCCGCGCCTATTACGCCAAGTACGAGAAACAGTCGCCCAAGGTCACCATCACCAGCACCGACGAGAACACCATCCTCAACGGCACCATCGGCATCCTGTCGGGTTATGCCAAGGTCGAATTTCCCGGCCAGCAGCCGATGACCACGCATTTCAGCATCGTCGGGCAATGGCAGAACGACCGCTGGTACATCCAGATCCAGACCACGGTCAAGGTGAACTGACGGCCACCGTCAGGGCAGGGCAGCGGAGCCGGCCGCCGCAAACGCGGCGGCGATGTCGTCATGAATCTGGTCCCACAGACGATGCGTCAGCGGATGCAGATTGGCGATGGTGGCCCGGGTATCCATGATGGACGGAATCCTGACTCCCCGATGCTCGACCGGCTCGCCGATCTGGTGGATGTCGAGGCCGATGCGGCCCAGATGCCTGGCCAGCCGCGGCTCGGTCAGTACCAGCAGGTAGCTGAGGTCCAGCTGAGCCGCCAGCGCGAACGCCGACAGATACAATCCCACCGGAATGAACGGAAAGCGTTGCTGGGCGCCTTCGCCAAAGTCGCTTTGCTCGAGGGCGATCGGTTTGTCGGCTTCGCCTTTACGGCGGCGGTAATCGCGCGTCACCGCCAGTCGCGATACTTCCGCGATGCGGCGCCGATCCGGTTCGAACCGCTCGATCAGGGCGTGGTCGAGCGTATGCGCGCAAGTGCGTTCCATCGGCAGCGGCCGCAGCGGCTCTTCCGGCGGGCACAGCACCAGCCGCAAGCAGCCCACGCGCGTGCCGGTTTGTGCCGCCCGCATCAGGCAGGGCAGCGAATGGCGGTCGTAGTCGTCGGTTTCCAGCTCGTCCGCCCGCGGCGGTTCCCAGCCGAGATCGTGGCAATAGACGTCGTGGCGGATGCGATAGGTTTCCCGCCGCAGCGCGTCGTCGAGCGCCGGCACCAGCGTGAAATAACGGCGGAAGGAGTCGGCGAGTTCGGTGGAAGAGGGCTGGTTCATCGCGGGTCCCTGCTACTGGAGATGAAGGTCAGAGGAAAGTGGCGCGCAACATGCTGTCGTCCTGGGCGATCGCCTTGAGCCATACGCTGGC
>DATJXP010000388.1:0-2281 GCA_035500035.1 Candidatus Acidiferrum sp.
CAGGTAATGCATGCTGCCGGCGATGCCGTACGGCGACATCATGTAACCGAGGCTGTGCACGTTGTGCTGGCCCCAGTGGCGCGACTGCATTTCTTCGCCGCCGGAATCGAGCCAGCGGATCACCGGGTGATGCACGCCGCCATCGGCATGCAGGTAACTGTTTTGCCACAACTCGGGATGCTCCTGTTTGAGCGCGAGCAGGTTGCGGGTGAAATTGCGCAGGGCCAGCTGATCGGCAGCGAGCGCATCCCATGGCAGCCAGGTCAGCGGCGAATCGTGGCAATAGGTATTGTTGTTGCCACCCTTGCTGTGGCCGAACTCGTCGCCGCTGTACAGCATCGGCGTCCCCTGCGACAAAATCAGCGTCGTCAGCAGGTTGCGCTGCTGCCGCTGGCGTATGCCTTCGATGTAGGCATCGTCGGTCGGACCTTCGACGCCGTAGTTGTCGCTGCAGTTCTCCGACTGGCCGTCGCGGTTGTCTTCGAGATTGGCTTCGTTGTGCTTGTACTTGTAACTGACGAGGTCGCGCAGCGTGAAACCGTCGTGGCAGGTGATGAAGTTGATGCACGACGACGGCCGCCGGCCGTTGTGTTCGAAGATGTCGCTGGAGCCGTGCAAGCGGCGCGCGAACTCGGGCAGCGTGCCGGCATCGCCGCGCCAGAACCGGCGCGTGGCATCGCGGAAGCGGTCGTTCCATTCGCTCCAGCCGGTGGGAAAATTGCCGAGCTGATAGCCGCCGGGGCCGATGTCCCACGGCTCGGCGATGAACTTGACCGACGACAGCACCGGGTCCTGGTGCAGCGCGTCGAAGAAGCCGCTGCCGCGGTCGAAGCCGTGCGCTTCGCGCCCGAGCACGGTGGCGAGATCGAAGCGGAAACCGTCGACGCCCATCGCGGTGACCCAGTAGCGCAGCGAATCCAGCACCAGCTTGACTACTTGCGGCTGCGTGAAGTCGAGCGTGTTGCCGCAGCCGGTGTCGTTGATGTAGTAGCGCGGATTCTCGGCTTGCAGCTTGTAGTAGCTGGCGTTGTCGATGCCGCGGAAACTCAGCGTCGGCCCCGTGCGCCCGCCTTCGGCGGTGTGGTTGTACACGACGTCGAGAATCACTTCGATGCCGGCCTCGTGCAACGCCGTCACCATGTCGCGGAATTCGGCGAGATCGGTACCGGCGAAATAGGCACGATGCGGCGCGAAGAAATTCAGCGTGTTGTAGCCCCAATAGTTGCTGAGGCCCTTTTCCAGCAGGAACTGTTCATCGACGAAACTCTGCACCGGCAACAACTCGAGGCTGGTGATACCGAGCTCGCGCAGCTGTTTCACCAGCGCTGCATGGCCAATGCCGGCGAAAGTGCCGCGCAATTGCTGCGGCAATTCCGGATGCCGCATCGTCAGGCCCCTGACGTGCGCTTCGTAAATGACGGTGTCGCGCTTGTGGATACGGTTCTCGCGCGGCGGCGGCAACGGGTTCGGCACCACCACCACGCACTTCGGCATGAAGGCGGCGTTGTCACGCGCATCGAAACTGAGATCTTCGTCGGGCGAGCCGATCTGGTAACCGTAGTGCAGGTTGCACCAGGTGAATTCTCCCGCCAGTTGCCGCGCGTAGGGATCGAGCAGCAATTTGTGATGGTTGAAGCGATGGCCCAGCTCCGGCTGGTACGGCCCATAGACGCGATAGCCGTACTTGGCACCGCTCGGCAGACCGGCAACGTAGCCGTTCCATACGTGGCTGGTGCAATCCGGCAACGCCAGCCGTTGCACTTCCTGCCTGCCATCGTCGCTGAACAGGCAGAGTTCGACTTTCTCGGCGTGCGCGGAATACAACGCGAAGTTGACGCCCTTGCCGTCCCACGTGCTGCCCAGCGGGTAGATGTTGCCTGGTTCGATGTGAAAATTGCCCGTCATCGTCAGCTCCGGCAGAACAGCAGCGCCGACAATGGCGGCAGCGTGATGCTCAGGCTCCACGGCTGACCGTGCGACGGCACCGGTTCCGCCTGCACGCCGCCGAGGTTGCCCTGGCCGCCGCCGTTGTACTGCACGGCATCGGTATTCAGCACTTCAGCATACCAGCCCGGTTCGGGTACGCCGATGCGAAACTGCTGGTGATCCATCGGCGTGAAGTTGAACAGGCACAGCACCGGCGGTGCACCGTTGTCGGCGCGGCGCCAGAAACTGAACAGCGAATGCAGGTGGTCGTCGGCATCGATCCAGGCAAAACCGTCGGCGCGGGTATCGAGCCGATGCAGCGCCGGCAAATCCCGGTAATGGCGGTTGAGATCGT
>DATJXP010000389.1:0-7673 GCA_035500035.1 Candidatus Acidiferrum sp.
AACATGAAATCAGGCTGTTGAAAGGCCTGTTATTTACGCTGCTTGTCGGCATCGCTGCCTTTGCCATCATTGCGGCCGCCGCTCCCGCGGTATCAGGTTAACGCGCCTTGCCAAAACTTGAGGGCAGCGGAAAGTTGCCGATGTACGGTTCCCAGTTCGGCACCGGCACGCCGGGGTCCGGATACCAGATCACCGAATACACCTGCGACAGCTGCCTGTCGTCGATGTAGAACAATTCGAGGAACACGCAGCGGCGCTGGTACGCGTCGGCATTGCGCAGGAACACGGCGGAGGTCACCGCCACCTGTTGCTCTTCGTCGATCACCAGGAAACGGCGGTCGCCGACCAGCGACATGTTGAAAGTGCCGAGGCCGCTCTGGCAGTTGGTCTTGCCGTTGTAGCCGTCGGTGCGTCCGGCTGCCAGCGGCCGGCCGGCAGTCAAAGCACCGTTCTCGACCCGGAAACAATCCGGCTTGGCCAGCATCAATTCCGGGTTGCTCGCAGTCAACGCATCGAAATAACTGTTGGCAATGCCGATGAGCGAATTGCGTTTGAGCCGGTTTTTCATCGTGACGTTGCGCACCGGCGGCTGGTGCGCTTCGAGATAAGCCGGATCGTACAGCGTAGCGTTGCTGCCATCGGGTTCGACCGGACCCTGCATGCCGGCCTGACGCGGACGGCTGATGTACCACTCGGCTTCGCTGATTTCCTTGTCTTCCACCTTGATGCGTATCATCACTACGACTGGCACCTTGCCTTCGTCCATCACGCCATACCACAACGCTTGGCCATTGACGGCATCGAGATAGCGGTTGTGCTGCTTGTGGATAGCGGTGATCGAACCCCATGCCCCTTTGCCCAAGGGCACCGCGACGGCGTTTTCAGTCTGGCGAAAGCCGGGAATCAGCGGTGCCTTGTTCGGGTCGTGCCCGGCGACGGCGGCGAGATACGAGTCGAGCATGCCGCTCAGGCAAGTGCGATCGCAATTGGCGGCTTGCGCGGCAGGGTGGAGACTTGAAGTGGCGGCAAGCAGCACAAAGGTGGACAAGAGTTTGCGCATGGAATTCCCCTCGTTATCGGAATAGTCGGTGGCCATCGGCCAGGGCAGCGGGATCATACCCGCGGTCGCTGGCATTGGCGAATGACGCTGGCCTATACTCCGGGCGCCACATCTACCACACCACCATACGAGGGGACCGCAATGAAAACACTGAGACTGGCCGCAACAATTTCTTCCGCCCTGCTGGGATTGGCGCTTGCCGGCCATGCACTGGCAGAGCCAGTGGTTGGCGTCGCCAATCCGGAATCGCTGTTCGTCGACAAGGATCCGGTGAAGAACACCAACAAGCAGGCCGCGTTGCACATCATGCGCGAGCTGCTGCAGTGCCATCGTTGGATTGAAGACTCACCAAAGTACACGACCGAAAAGTACATCCAGCACAACCCGAACGCAGCGACCGGCCGTCAGGGCATGGTCGATTACTTTGTCAAAGTGGCGAAGCAAACTCCCACCGCGACTTGCGACAAGCTCGCCACGCCGGTGGTAGCGGTATTGGCCGAAGGCGATCTGGTGACCGTGGTAATTGCCCGTGAATACAACCACCCAACCAAGCCGGGCGAGAAATACACCAGCACCTGGTTCGACATGTGGCGTTTTGTCGGTGGCAAAGCCGATGAGCATTGGGATGCCGCCACGTTGCCAGCTGCTCCGCCAGCACCGGCCGCAAAATAAGTCGTTCGCAATAACACGACCCTCCGCGCTGACGCTATGAGTCCATCTGGATCATGTTGGCAGCAGGAGGGCTCGTGCTGTTCCTCGAGCCGACGCCGAAATAGTTGGCCCGACAGGTGATGCGCAGGATGTGAGGCATGACCTACCAGCAATACAACAAGTTCTGCCGTTCGTTGCATGCCACGACTTACGTCTGCCAATGGGGCGGCGCCCATGTGTGGAAAATCGGCGGCAAGGTGTTCGCCATCGGCGGCTGGACCAGCCATGGCAAACTTGGCGTCACCTTCAAAACTTCGGACCTCAATTACGAAATATTGCGCGAGCAGCCCGGCTGCCGGCCGGCGCCGTACCTGGCATCGCGCGGCATGAAATGGATCCAGCACTACGACGAGCCCGGCTTGTCCGACGCCGATCTCAAGTATTACATTCGCGAGTCATACCGGCTGGTGTCGTTGAAACTGCCGAAGAAAAAACAACAAGAACTTGGAGTCAATCAAGCATGAGCATGAAACGAAAATCACTGAACCTGCTGGCAGGCGTGATCGCAATCACGACGATGCAGTTCGTGCTGGCGATCGATGCCGACAGCGGAGCCGGCAAGGCAGGCGGGCAAGCGGTCGCCGCGGAGGCGGTGGCAAAGGCCGCCGTGGAAGCCGCCAATGGTGTCGCCAAACCCGAGCAAATCATCGTTACCGGCCAGATGAGCGAGCGCGAATTGCGCGTCGCGACCGTGCGTGCGCTGGAGAAGATCTACCAGATCTACTCGAGACTGAATGACGACAGACTTTACGACGTCGTCTGCGAGGACGACAAACGTACGGGAACGTTGCTGGGCCAGGTGCGTTGCACGCCGCGCTTCTACAACATGCTGATGCGCAACTACGGCGAGGCGATCAACATTCCGCAGTCGGAATTGCAGGCACGCAAGGACGAACTGGACCGTCGCCTCAAGCTTTACGTCCAGCAGAGCCAGCAACTGCGGGATGCAGTGCTCGAATACAACCGGCTCAACCAGCAGTTGCCGGTACCGACCGCCGCCGGCAACTGACGTTCACGCCTGCCTTGATCCTTGCGTTGATCTCTATTCGGACCACAGCGAGCGGATGTAGTAGGGCAGGAATACCGAAACACCCTCGATGCGCTTGATCCTGCCGTCGTCGATCTTGAACAGGTCGAGCCGGCCGCGCGTGTTCGGGTAGCCGAACTGGACACTAAGCGGCTTGCCATCGAGCGTGGTGTAGTCGAGGAAGCGCACTGCATGATCTTCCAGCGATAGCGCCGCCACCACGCCGGTATCGACGTTCACCAATGGATAGCGACGACCACGGATACGTTCGACCGGTTTGTACACGCCGGCTTTCATCTGTGCTTCGCAGCCTGGTACGGCCTTGGCGGCCCAGTAGGCATCGCCCGCCGTCAGGTTCACGCCGTTGACGACCTGCACGCAGTCGCCGGCAAAGGCGGTCAACACCTGGCCGTTGTTTTGCACCTTGGTGTTGTAATAGCCATCGACCAGCGCGATCAATTGTTCGCGTGAACGTTTGGCGTTGGCGGCCAGTTTGGTGGTGAAGGCCGGATCGACCTTGAAGCCGTCGGTCGGGGCAAACACTTCCGGCTCCTCCTTGCGGCCGAGAATGCTTTCCACCTCGCTGATCTGTTTGTTGACGATCTTCAGGCGCAGGCCGTGGTAAGCCGGCTGCTCGTGTTCGGTGGAAATGCCATACCACACCACGTTGCCGGTGCTGGCATCGGTCAGCAGCAGGCCGCCGTCGTTGATGCCGGGGCCGGCGCCCCAGAAACCGTCGCCTATCATCATCGCCACGTTGTTTTCGGTGTAGCGCACCTTGTCGGCCCACGGCAGTTTGCTGCTGTCCTGTTTGGCGACGTCGCGCAGGTAGGCCTTGGCGATGTCGGTGAGGCATTTGTCGTCGCAGGCCGGCGTTTGCGCCAAGGCGACGTTGGCGGTGCAAGCCGCAAACAATGCGGCGGCCAGAATGAGTTGTTTGCTTGTCATCGTAGTTTCCTTCTCAACGGGTCTGGCGGTCGGTGTTGGGCAGCGCAAATGGCGACGGCATGAAGTAGGGCACGTAAGTGAACACCGCTTCGATGCGCGAGATCTTGCCGTCGCGGATCTTGAACGCTTCCAGCAGCGAGATCGAGTTGGGCCACTTCAGCGCAGTCTTCATTTCGCGGCCATCCTTGAGCTTGTAGCGATCGAAGGTGTTGGCGTGGTCGAAGAAACCGGACGCCACCACGATGCCGCGTTCTTCGTCGATCAGCGGATAACGCCGTTCGCGCACGCGCTTGTTGATCTTGTAGATGCCCAGCTTGAACTGGTTTTCGCAGCCCTGGGCCACGCTGGCTGCGCCGCCATTGCTGGTGGTGCTGATACCGTTTTCCAGGCGGCCGCAGTCGTCGGCAAATTGCGTGAACACATCGCCGTCGTTGAGCTCCACGGTGTTGAAATAACCATCCGTCACCGTTTCCAACCGCTCGCGCGAGCGACGTTCTTCCGGCTTCAGGATGTCGTTCCAGATTGGATCGTGGCTGACCTTGTCGGGATCGCCGAACGGTTTGGGTTTGTCCTTGGTCTTGTCGAGCGGTCGGTTGACGATGGTTTCAATTTCGGCGATTTGCTTGTTCACCACCTTGATGCGCATGGCCAGATAGGCCGCCTTGCCGTGCTCCTCGACGATGCCGAACCATGCCGCATTACCCGTTTGCGGATCGGCGACTTCCAGCGCACCATCGCGCACTTTGGAAATGCTGCCCCACAGCCCGTCGTTGCCGACCGGCATCAGCACGTCGTTTTCGGAAAACTGTACGTTGGGTGCCAGCCGCGCCTGCGCCACATCGTGGTTGGCCAGCGCCTTGATGTAGGCGCGCGCGGTGCCGATCAGACACTCGTGATCGCAATCGATCTTGATGATGGCGCTCGGCATGCCGGGCGCTTGCGCCAGTGTGGCGTTGGCAAAGCCGGCAATCAGCATGGCTGCGAGCGGCTTCAATATTCTTTTTGTGTTCATGGATTCCCTCTGAGGACTTCGGATTCGGTGTTGTGTTGTTGATTACGGCAAGGGCACTGCGTAGATCATGGCCGGTGGAGGCTCTTTGCCTTTTAGCGACGGGTCGAGCAGGTACTTGATGCTGGTCTTCACGACATAGGCAGTGTTGCCGACCATGGTGGCGCCTGGCGAAGATTCGAGATTGTCGCGCAGAATCGTCATCGTGGCCTTGTCGCCTTCGACGGTAACGATGCTGAGGCGCCCGCTGGTACTCTCGGCCTGGATGAAAGTGCTGCCTTTGATCAGTCGCATGCCGTCTGGTCCGTTGAGCTTTTGCGACACGCTGAGTTCAATCAGCCCGCTCATGGTGCCGTCAGGCTTCAGCGCGACACGAAACAGTTTGTTGCTGCGCACGTTGTTGGCATACAGCGTGTTGTCGGCGCTGAAGGCGAGACCGTCGATGCCGCCCAGCAGTGGGTCGCTGCCAACGAGGTCCAGTTCCTTGGCGTTTGGCTTCAAACGGAAGATGCGGCCGTTGCCGGTGTCGGAGACGTAAGCACTGCCGTCGGCGGCGATGGAAATATCGTTGCAGGTGCCGGCTGGCGCGGGGAAGTCATAACGGCCCTTGAACTTGCCGCTGCCGAGGTCGAACGCCCTGACACCGCTGGTGGTTTGCGTGCGGTCGCCGCCGAAGAAATTCGGTGCCGAGCACACCCACAGCGTGTTGTGCTTGTCGTCTGCCAGCACGCCCAGCAGCGACAGTATGCCGTTCTCGGCATTCGGCATTATCCACGCCTTGGCCTGGGCCGAGCCCGGTTCGGCGCGATAGATGACGCCCTTGGTGCTGCCGGAGATCACGGCGCCTTTCGCAGTCGAGGTGATGCTTTCGGGAAACACCCCGGTGTCCATGATCTGGATGTCGGGCAGTTTCGTTTGGGCCAGTGCACTGGCGCCGATGAAGAGGGCGGAAGTCGCAATGAGGAAAGTCTTCATGATCAATGTCCCGTGGTGTTGGTCGGTGCAGTATCGACCTTGCTGTTGTTCTGTTGCGCGTTGTAAGCCTGCCAGGCCAGATCGGTCAGATAGGCGTGGATGGCATCGGCCTGGGTTTCGTTCAGCACGTCGTCCCACTGCGGCATGCCTTTGTAACGGCGGGCGCCGTACAGGACAATGCCTTTGAAGCCGTCGTGAATTTCCTTGCTCATGCGGCGCAGATCAGGCGTCATGCCGTAATCGACATTGGCGTGGCAGATCGCACAGCTGGCGGAAAACAACTTCTTGCCGTCGGCGATGGTTTCCGGTTTGGCGTCGTTGGCGACAGGGGGCTCGGGCAACGGACCGATCTTCGATGCTTCCGCCGGCAACGTGACTGCGACACCGTCGAGTTTGAACGCAATGATGCGGTTCTGGTTGCCGTACTTGATGACGGCGCTGCTGTCGTGCGGGGCAAACCAGCCACCGCCACCCCAGCCGGCGTTGACGGCGATGTATTGCACGCCATCGACCATGTACGAGATCGGTGCCGCGATGATCGAAGTGCCGACGTGCAAGTTCAGCACTTCTTCGCCGGTCTTTTCGTTGAATGCCTTCAGATAGCCGCTGTCGGTGCCTTGAAATACGAGACCACCGGCAGTAGACAGCACACCGGCGCGGTCCCACCAACCTTCGTTTTCGTGTTCCCACACGGTCTTGCCGGTAGCGGGGTCGAACGCTTTCAGGGCGGCGCGTGACTTGGCCTGACCGCTGTCCTGTACCGCTTTCAAGGTGGAACGCACCGGTTCCTGCAACAGTTCAGGCTTGGTCAGCATCGCGTCGCCGAACAGGATCACGTTGCCGGCGTTGCTTTGTTTGGGCTTATAGACGTGGCCCACGGTCGCGTCATAACTGATGGCGCCGCTTTCGATGCTTGGGATGTACACCAGTTTGTTGGCCGGGTTGTACGCCATCGGATTCCATGCGTGGCCACCCATGCCGGACGGCATTACGAAGACGGCTTTCTGGTTGGTGTAATCGACAGCGGGATTGATGGTGGCTTTACCGGTTTCCAGATCGATCTTCGTTGCCCAGTTGACGGGTACGTAGGGATTGGCCGACAGCAGTTTGCCGCTTTGACGATCGAGAATGTAGAAGAAGCCAGCCTTCGGCGCCTGCATGATCACCTTGTGCGACTGGCCGTTGAAGTCCATGTCGGCGAGGATGAACGGTTGCGTCGCGGTGAAGTCCCAGCTTTCGCGTGGTACCTGCTGGTAATACCACTGCATGCGGCCGGTGTCGGGATTGATCGCAATGATCGAACACAGGAACAGGTTGTCGCCGCCGGCCGGGCTGCGTTCGTGCCAGTTGAACAGCGCGGCATTGCCGGTACCGATGTACAGCAGATTCAGTTCGGGGTCGTACGTCATCGTGTTCCACGCGGTACCGCCGCCGCCGACGTCCCAGCGGCTGTTCGGATCCCATGTCTTCGCCGCCAATTCCAGTTCGGGATGTTCGTAGCCTTTCTTCGGGTCGCCGGGCACGGTGAAGAAGCGCCATTTGAATTCGCCGGTCTTCAGGTCATAGGCGCTGACATAGCCGCGTGCGTCGTAATCGGCACCGGCATTGCCGAGCACGACTACGTTGCCGGCGATTTGCGGAGCGCCGCTCGACGTGTACGCGCGGTCCTTATAGATGAAGGTGTCCTGCTGCCATTTGACGGCGCCGGTTTTGGCGTCGAGTGCGAACAGGCGACCGTCGAGCGAGCCGACGTAGACCAGTCCTTCCCACACCGCGATGCCGCGGTTCACTTCGTCGCAGCAGGTATAGCGGTTCACCTGACCATCGCTTTCCGGGTTGAAGTACCACAATTGTTCGCCGGTGACGGCATTGAGTGCATAGACACGACCGGTGGTACCGGAGGTGTACAGCACTCCGTCGACGACGATGGGGTTGGATTCCAT
>DATJXP010000390.1:0-15649 GCA_035500035.1 Candidatus Acidiferrum sp.
GAAAGGAGAGGGCACGCTGACGTTCGACCCGACCTTGTCGCGCGTGCTGAAGCTGGCCGACAGCAAGGAAAGCGTGTGGGAACAACTGGTGCGCGGCGGATTGTGGGTGATACCCATCATCGGCTTCGGCACGTTCGCCGCCATCATCGCCGTGGCCAAGGGGCTGTATCTGTTCCGGTTGCCGCCGTTGATGCCGGCCTTGCCGGCACGCGCGCGTTCCGCTCTCGCCGGCGGCGGCAGTGCAATGGCAGCGTTGAAGAACCAGCTGCAAGGCGCCCAGGCCGAACTGCTGGCCATCGCCGTGACAGCCACCAATCAGGCCCATCGCGACGAACAGCTGTATGCGTGCCTGTTGCAGTGGCGCAACAAGCTCGAACACTGGCTTGGCTCCATCGCGCTCACGGCATCGGTGTCGCCGTTGCTCGGGCTGGTCGGCACCGTGTCCGGCATGATCACCACGTTCAAGCTGATGACGATCTTCGGTTCCAGCGATGCCAACACCATCTCGGCCGGCATTTCCGAAGCGATGATCACCACCAAGCTGGGGCTGGTGGTGGCAGTGCCGTCGCTGATCGCCCACGCATTGATGACGCGGCTGGTGAAGAACCATTTCAGCCAACTGGAAAATCTCGCGGTCGAGTTGAGCCAATTGCCGCTGGCCGGAGAGCGTCATGACGTTTGATTTCTGGCTGTGGCGTTATGCCGGCAATCCCGTCATCTGGGGCATATTGACGCTGGCGCTGTTTTGCTTCGTCGTCGAATTCCACTTGCTGCTGGCCGAGCGCACTGCCGAATGGCGGCGGCAAGCCGGCATCTGGCTCAAGGTGCTGCCGGTGCTGACGAGCGCGCTGCCGTTGCTTGGTCTCGTCGGCACCATCAACGGCATGCTGGAAACTTTCCGCGTCATGGCCAAGGACAGCGCGGTCGATCATCAAACGCTGCTCGGCGGCGGCATCGCCGACGCCTTGATCACCACGCAGCTGGGGCTGGTGATGTCGATCCCCGGCATCCTGATCTGCGGTTTTCTGCGTCATCGTTACAAGCAAGTGGAGGCGGCATGAAACCCTCGTTGCAGGAACGGTTGGAACAGCATCATGGCCACGGCATCGACCTGGCGCCGATGCTGGATTTCGTGTTGAACCTGCTGATCTTCTTCATCATCACCTCGGTGGTGGTGAAGGAAGCCGGCGTGCAGGTGGAAAAACCGCAGTCGTCCACGGCGCAGCAGCTGCCGTTCGAGGCGATCCAGATTGCGATCACCGCCGACGGTCAGGTGATGTACGACCATGGCAACATCGGCATCGATGGCGTGCGCGCCACGGTGGGTGCGCTGCTGGAAGCGGAAGAGCGGCCGGTCGTCGTCGTGGCGGATCGCAGTGTGCCGACTGACCTCCTGGTGAGGGTGATGGACGAAGCCAAGCTCGGCGGCGCCAAGTCGCTCAACATCGCGGCAAATACGACACCATGACGCTGAGTTCGCGCACACGACTGCTTGCTTCCGCGCTGGCGTTGGCGTTGCTGGCGGCATTGCTGTTGCTGTCGTCGCTCACCGTCGTGCACGAGCCGCCGTCGAAAAAACTGACGGTGCTGCAGGATGTGAAGTTCTACGTCGAACCCAAGCCGCCGCCGTCGCCGGAACCCGTCAAGAAATCCAGCAACGTCGGCGGATCCGACGCGCTCAAGGTGAACATTCCGCAGCGCGAAGCCGAATTGGGGCTGATGAAGCTGAGCAGCAAGGCATCGGGCAATTCGTCGCTGCCCGGTGACTTCGGTCAGGGCAAGGGACTCATCGGCAAGGGCTTCGGCGATGGCAACGGCGACGGACTGGAAAACCTGTTCGGTCTCAATCAGCTCGATTCGACGCCGATAGTGATGAGCGCGCCGCCGATGACGTATCCGGACCGGCTGGTGCGCAGGAACATTCTCACCTTCAGGGTGATGTTCCATATCGCCGTCGACGAAGACGGCCACACCCATCCGGTACGAATCGTTCAGAGTCCCGACGACACGCTCAACGACCAGTTCATGCAATATGCGGCACAGGTAATCTTTTCGCCGCCGATGCACGAGGGCAAGCGGGTCAGGGCCGAGTATCTGTGGCCGGCGGTGTTCGAATTCAAAATGCCGGACAAAATAACCGACAAGCGCGCCGGGAGGTTCAGGTGAAATCGTCGTTGCCGGCGCTGCTGCTGCCGTTGCTGTTGGTTGTCGATGCAACCGCGCTGGCGGCCAATGATCTCAAGCTGGAGTTGCCCAAACGCGCGTTCGTGCTGCAGGAAGGCGAAATTCCGTTGACGCAGCGCGAAGGGCAGATGATGCCGGGCGAAAACGACACGGTGACGAAACTGGTGCCGCAGCTGGCCGACCACAAGGCCGATCAGGTGCTGGCGACGCTGAAGTCGAAATACAAGGATGTGCTGGACCAGCTGGAAGCCGGTGATCCCAAGGGCGAGATCAAACAGCGCGTCGTGCAGGTCGGCCCGTTTTTGCAGGGCAAGCCCAACGGGCTCAGCACCACGTTGCTGTACTTCATCGGCTGTACCTATCTTGAGCTCAAGAATTATGCGGCGGCGGAAACCGCATTCAAGGCGGCGCTGTCGGCGATGCCGGATTACATCCGCGTGCATGAATCGCTCGGTGTCCTGTATTTGCTGACCGACCGCTACAAGGACGCGCAGACCCATCTGAGCCGGGCCGCGCAGCTGGGGCTCAACACGTCGAACCTGTACGGCGCGCTTGGCTATCTGAACATGAAGCTCGACAACCCCTTCGGTGCCGTCAGTGCCTACCAGACCGCGCTGATGCTGGAGCCCGACAGCGCGCAGTGGCAGCAAGGCTTGTTGGCGAGCCTGACCGGCAGCAACCAGCATGCGGCAGGTCTGGCGCTGGTGGAAAAACTGCTGAAAGCCACGCCGAACGACGCCGAGCTGTGGGTTTACCGCGCGACGCTCGAACTGGATGACGGCCACAAGCAATTGGGTCTCGACAGTCTCGAAGTCGCCATTCGCCTCGGCAACGACAACGTGGCCAATCTGCAAGTGTGCGCGGCGTTGCACATGGAGCTGGGCAGCATCGATCGCGCCGTGAGCCTGCTCAGAGCCGGCATGGGCAAGGGTCTCGACTTTCATTACGTGGACGAAAGCATGCGGCTGCTGGCGGCGCGCGAGCAGTGGGGAGCGCTGCAAAAATTGCTCGACGAATTCAAGACTACGACCGGGCTGGGCGACGTGCAGCAAAGTCACCTGCTGCTGCACAGAGCCAACCTGAGCCAGCACAACAACGATCTTGCGCAAGCCAAGGCCCAGTTACAGCAAGCGATCATGCTCGATCCGACCAACGCCGACGCGCTGCTCACGCTGGCGCAACTGCAACAGAAGGACAAGAACTACGCGCAAGCCGAATTGCTGCTGCAGCGCGCCAGCGCCAATTCCGCCGTCGCCGAGAGCGCGACACTGCTGCTGGCGCAAGTGGCGATCGATCAGCACAACTACACGAAGGCATTGAAGTTGCTGCGCGACGTCCACGCGGCCGATCCCAACCGCACCGACCTGGCCCGCAACATCGAAGCGCTGGAATCGCTGGTGCAATTGCAGCCAGGCAATTGAGCCAGGGCAAACCGCGCCATTCGTTTTACTTGACTAGTTTCAGATGGCCGGTGATCGCATCGATGGCGCTGGCCTTGGCTGGGCCTATGCCGAGGCAGGTGACGGTGCCGGCTTCCACCACGGTATGACCGGCGTCTTCGATCAACGCGGTCGGCAGGCCGGCCGCGGCGGCGCGCTGTTCGAGCTGGTCCAATTCGGCCGCCGTCTCCGCCTTCAGCACGATTTTCGGCATGCCGTCGGCACGCCAGCTTTTTTGTGCGCGCGGATCGGCGCTGCAGTACGCATCGACAGAAGCATGCGCCACCTGCGCGGCCAGTTTGCCGCGCGGCAGGTTGAGCGCTTCGTTGACGACGATGACCTGTTTCACTGCGGTGCGGCTGCCGTGCAGGTACAAGTGATGTGGCGAACCCGCACGCGCGACAGATCGACGTTGCTGCCGATCGGGTAATCCGTCTTTACCTTGAGCGGCTTGGCATCGGTGCGTTGCCATGGCGTGGTGAATTCCTGCGCGGTGATATCGCCGTTGTCGTTGCGCGTACTGACGGAGAGTTCGTACTCGCCGCTCGAGGCGCCGCAGGTCGGGTTGTCTATAGTGCCTTCCACGGCTGCGATGGTATTGCGCTGGTAGAACGAGATGTCCATCGTGGCTGTACAAGCGGCCGAAGGCGGAAACTCCGTTTTTACCGTGACATCCAAACTGGTTTCCTTGGTGTATTTGGTGACTTTGTTCTTGTCGTCCTTCTCTACCGTCATGCCGGCCGGCGCTTTGGGCGTCGGCGTCGACTGGGCCAGAACGGAAGACAGCGGAATGACGAAAGCGACGGCTGCAATCAACGGAATGCGGACTCGCTGTTTGCGAAGCCGAACATGCGATGACGACATGAGCGACCTCCTTCTTGTTGTTATGTGTTGTTATGTATTGCTATGTGTTGCTATGCGGCAATCACTGTAGGGGAATCGCGTTGCCGCTGGCAATGGCCGCGTGCCTGTTCCCCGCGCTTGCGCGCTACGCAGTTGTCGACATCGAAAGCAATCTGCTGCCCATCATGATGGCCTCTCCGCGGCTGGTGGCTTACTGCACTTTATATATCCGTACTTCGTCGCCGCGCTTGTTGGCAAAGCGTTCGACCGGAACCAGGCGCTGGTCGTGTTCGAGCAGCGCGCGGTCCTGCGAGTCGCTGGCCTGTACCACCACGGCAAACAGGTTGCCGCTCTGCAAGCCGGCGAGCACTTGCGGCAGCGGTTGGCGCACGTTGTCGTAACGCGCGATGCGCTTGCTCTCGTAGGCCAGGAAGGGCTCGGTGGTAACGAAACCGTCGCCTTGGTCCGGGTGTTGCCGCAGCCAGTCGCGCGCCTGCACGAGATGCTGCAGCCCCGGGCCGAAGCTGATGAGGCTGTCGGTAAAGAAATACACGACGAAGAAGCCGGCGATGACGCGATAGCGCAGGTTGGACGTTTGCGCTTTCGCATGATCGATCCAGCGGCCGAGAATGGCCGGCACCTGCAACAGGATCAGCAGGCACAGCAGCATCGTGTAGCGCTCGGTCAGGAAGTGCATCAGCACGACGAAGACGATCAGACTGGCGGTCGTGCCGATGGCGTAGATGCCGACCGGGCTGCGCCAGCCGGCCAACGGTCGCCACCAGCGACGCCACAACGCGTGCAGCAGAAACACCGACAACGGCACGCTGAGGGCCGGCACCAGCGTGCTGACCAGGCTGGCGCCGTAGCCGAACAGCAGGATGAACAGACCGAGCGTGACGTTGTCGTTGCCGGGTAGGTTGTCCGCGGTGAACAGTTGCTGCAGCAAGGCGTGCGCTTGTGCCTGCAATTGCGATGGCAACGCGAACAGTTGCGGCAAATAGTAGCGGTAGGCAAATTGCATGCGGCCCAACAGGTCGATGTGCAGGGCGGCACATGCGGCGGCGACAAACAGCGCCGTCGCCAACAGCAACGCATAAAGCACGAGGCCGCGATGGCGAAGCTCGCGTCCCAGCAGCGCGAGCGGGGCAATCGCCGCGAGCACCAGCGCTTCCAGCCGGAATGCCGTTGCCGCCAGCAGCGTCAACAGCCAGCCCAGGGCATGCACGAAGCGATGCGAGTCGCGGTATTGCAGCAACAGCCGCAGGCTCCACAGCGCAAAGGCCCAGAAGCCGAAGTCGCGAATCAACGCAAAGCGCAGTTCGTTGAGTTGGGGATAGGCCAGCAGCGTCAGCGCCGCCAGCCAGCCGGCACGACGACCGGAGTGCAGATGTTGCGCCAGCGCAACGAACACACCGATCAACAGCGCTTGCAGCAACAGGTTCAACGCGCGGGCGGCCAACAGCTCGTCGCCGGGCAGTACCTTGTCCAGCGCGGCGATCAGCACCGAATAGTGGAACCAGCCGTACTCCGCGTACATCCCGGTGATGTCGCCATGCGACACCATCTGCGCCGCCCGCAAGTATTGATAGGCGTCGTCGTTCAGCACCGGGTTCTGCGCGATCGACCACAGAGTGAACAATGCGCCGACCACCACTGCCGTCCATAGCGGCGACAGGCGTTGCAGGCGATTGGTCAGCGTAGTGATCATGAAGCGGATCGTACCGGTTCGGCGCTTGGCATCAATGCCTGCAGCGAGGCGGCGTTGACGCTGTAACTCTGCTGCAGGTAGTCGTGGAAGCATTGTGCCCGTTGCTCGACGTCGTAGGAAAGCAGTTCCCACAACCGGCGCAGATCGTTGATGCGATGCGCGCTGTCGATTCGCCATTTGCGGGCCAGGCACAGCGGATCCAGCAGCGCAAGGCGATTGTTGTACAACAGAAGGTTGTCGCGCTCCATTTGCAGGAAATGACAATCGGCGTCGTGGATGCGGGCCAGGAACAGCGCGGCGCGCTGCGGCGTCAATGGATTGGCAAACGACAGTTCGGCCGGTTCGCCGCGCGGGATGTGGCAGGTGGCGCCGGACTGTTTGCGGAATTTGAACAGGAACAGGCTATCCACCGTCACCGTCACCACGCCCTGGCTGCGCAGATGTTTGCTGAGCGCATCGAGCCGGCGCACCGGATGCCGGCGCGCAAACAAGCCACGTGCGACGCCGTCGTACAGCCACAGCTGCAGGCCGGAGCGCAGTTGCAGCCGATTGGCGTGCGGCAACGGCGACGACTCCGCGGTGAATTTCTCGTACACGCCTCGATCGAGCTTGTGTTGCGGCGTGGCTATCAGGATGTAAGGACTTTGCGGCTTGCCGTGCGGTTGGGTCTTGAACCGCTTGTGCATCCACAGGTATTGCGCCGGTGCCATGCGGATGGCGGTTTCCAGCATCCGATTGATGCGGGTGGCGTCCGCCACTTCGTCGCCGGACGGAAACGGCGGTTCTACTTTCATGAACTCGATCACGTAGCGGCGCTTGTCGTCGAGCCGATGATGACGCACGACGACGGTGGGTGAATCGTTGAAGGCCGCGAAGCGCGACATGGCGGTGATGGTGGCGGCCGTGCGGCCGAAGAACGGCGCGAACACGGCCTGGTCGGGGCCGTAGTCCTGGTCGGGTGCGTACCACAGGATCTTGTTCTGCTTGAGGTGGCGGAACGCGCCGCGGATGTCGCGGCGGTCGAACACGCCGTTGCAGTTGCGCAGTCGGCCGCGCAGCATGAAGGCATCGAACAGCGGATTGCGGTGCGGGCGATAGGTGACGGCGAACGGATACACCGCGCCGAGCAGGTTGGCGGAAAAATCCAGCGTGGTGTAGTGCGCACCCAGCATCAGCACGCCGCGGCCTTGCTTGAGCGCGTCATCGAGATGCTCGGTGCCGCTGAGTATCAGCAGGTGCTGGAAGTGTTGCGGCGGCCGCATCCAGCCGGTGGCGGTTTCCACCAGGCCGATGCCGTTCTCGAGGAAGGTGTGCAGGATCAGCGAATCCTGCGCCTCGGGTGTCAGCTCGGGAAAACAGCGACGGATATTGACGGTGGTGATGTAGCGACGCTCGCGTGCCAGCGCATAGGTGAACAGCCCCAGCGCCTTGCCGATCAACATGCGCAAATCGTACGGCAGCCATGCGGTGACGTAGAGCAGGCCGAGCGCAATCCAGGTTGGCCAGTGGCGCGGTTGCCAGAAGGTGCGAAAAGGCGGAGGGGATTGGGTGGCCACTCGAAGCGTTGACTCGTCAAAAATCGGGAAAATTGACGGTATTCTAACAGAGCCGTGCCCTTGCTCAGGTCATCATCATCGCTATGTTATGATGCCGCCGATTTTGTTCAGGGTTCGCCATGAAACTCGACATTCCCCGCTTCGACAAAGCCCGCATCCTGGTCGTGGGTGACGTGATGCTCGACCGCTATTGGCATGGCGGTACGTCGCGCATTTCGCCGGAAGCGCCGGTGGCGGTGGTCAAGGTACAGAACACCAAGGACAGCCCCGGTGGCGCCGGCAACGTGGCGCTCAACCTGGCCGCGCTCGGTGCGGCGGCGTCGCTGATCGGCCTGGTCGGCGACGACGAAGCCGGCCGCGAATTGCAAACGTCGCTCAATGCCGCCGGCGTGCTGTGCGATTTCCATCAAGTGGCCGACAAGCCGACCATCACCAAGTTGCGCGTGATCAGCCGTCACCAGCAGTTGATCCGTCTCGATTTCGAAGAACAGTTCAGCATCGATGATGCCGCGCCGCTGGCGGCACGCTTGCAGACGCTGCTGTCGAAGGCCGACGTGCTGGTGCTGTCCGATTACAAGAAAGGCGCCCTGCATCACGTGCAGCAGTTGATCCAGCTGGCGCGCAAGGCCGGCGTGCCGGTGCTGGTGGATCCCAAGGGCGAGGATTTCTCGGTCTATCGCGGTGCCACGCTGCTCAAGCCCAACCTGCATGAATTCGAAGCCATCGTCGGTCGCTGCCGCAGCGAAGACGAACTGGTGCACAAGGGCCAGCAATTGCTGAAGCAGCTCGATCTGCAGGCGTTGCTGATCACGCGCGGCGAACACGGCATGAGCTTGATCCGCAACGGCGAACCCGAGCAACATTTCCCGGCGCGCGCGCGCGACGTGTTCGACGTCACTGGTGCCGGTGACACGGTAATCGCCGTGGTCGCGGCTGCACTCGGTGCCGGCACGCGCTTGCCGGAATCGGTGGCGCTGGCCAACATCGCCGCCGGCCTTGTCGTCGCCAAACTCGGTACCGCGGCCATCAGTGGCCCTGAGCTGCGGCGCGAAGTGCAACTCGACGGCGGTTCCGATCGCGGCGTGCTGACGCAAGAACAACTGCTGCTCGCCGCGGCCGATGCGCGCGCGCACGGCGAGAAGATCGTGTTCACCAACGGCTGCTTCGACATCATCCACGCCGGCCATGTCGGCTATCTGAAGGAAGCGCGCAAGCAGGGCGACCGCTTGATCGTCGCCATCAATGACGATGCCTCGGTGACGCGACTGAAAGGCAAGGGCCGGCCGATCAATTCGATCGATCGCCGCATGGCGGTCGTGTCCGGTCTCGAGTCGGTCGATTGGGTGGTGTCGTTCAGCGAAGACACGCCGGAGAACCTGTTGCGCGAACTGAAACCGGACGTGCTGATCAAGGGCGGCGACTACGGCATCGACCAGGTGGTCGGCGGCGACTTCGTCAAATCCTACGGCGGCCATGTCAAGGTGCTGTCGTTCCTCGACAACTGCTCCACTTCGGCGATCGTCAGCAAGATCCAGCAGGAACGGTAGGATCGTGATCTAGTTGGGCACGCCGTGGCGTGCCCCTACGGCGGCGGCCACGTTGCTGCGTAGATGGTCGGTGTTCAATGTGCCGACGATCATGCAGTGGATACCGGGTGTGCCTAAAATCAACCGCATGCTTTGCTGCACCGGATCCTGCGGCGTCGCGCCATTGTGCACATGGCCACTCATCAAACCTTTCTTGACCAGCACGCCTTTGTTCAGCGCGTGCGCACGTTCGACCACGCCGCGATCCTGTTGTTGCAGGTTGTAAGTCACCATCACTACATCCAGTAGTTCCGCTGCGAGCAGACCACCGGCATCGGTCTTGGTGGACATGCCGATGGCGCGGATCAGGCCTTGTTGCTGCAATTCACGTAACGTCGCGATGCAGTCGGTGTGGCGCAGGATTTGTTCGTCGTTGCCGTCGGAATGGATCAACACGACGTCGAGATGATCGGTGCGCAGGCGCTTTAGGCTGCGTTCGACACTGTGGCGAACGTGCTTGGCGCCGAAGTCGAAACTGGAATCGGTGCCGTCATATTCTTCACCGACCTTGGTGATCACCACCCAATCGTTGCGATTGGTAAGCAATTGCCCAAGCCTTTCTTCGCTGCTGCCATAGGCAGGCGCGGTGTCGAGCGTGTTGATGCCGAGCTCGCGCGCGACGGCGAGCAGATCGCGGATCGCGGCGTCGGTGGGAAGCTCGAAGGCAGCGGGATATTTGACGCCGGTGTTGCGGCCGAATTTCACCGTACCAAGGCCGAGCGCCGATACCGTGATGCCGGTGTTGCCGAGCGCGTGCAGGAAGCTCATAGCCGCTCCCACACCGGCTGCGCGACACCCGGATAGTCGAGTCCTGCGATCGGCGGTGCGATGTTTGTGGCGGCAGCGACGCCAAGCGCGGCAATCTGCTGCATTACGCTGTTGGCCAGCACCGGCGCCAGCGTCAGCTTGGTCGGCCAGCAGTACAGCACGTTGCCGTGCCCCAGGACGCTGTCGCGGTCCGGGCGTTTGCCGTCTTTCTGCCTGGCTTCGGCCCGATCGATGTAGAAGCCGTGATAGCGCGCGTCGCTGAAGTCGCACCACGGAAACAGCGTCGCCAGCTTGGCCCTGGTGCGCTCGATCTGGGCAGGGCCATCGACGTGGGCGCCCGACTCGGCCAGTTCGCCGCCGAGATACCACGCCGTCATGCCGTCGCTGCAGGGATGCGTGGTGATGGTGAGGTCGGGTGTGGCGGTGAACTGGTCGGCCACGCAGTGCACATATAAAGGATGCGCATTGCGATGCTTCACCACCATCATCTGCAGCGGCCGGCGCTGCATCTCGATGGCTGTGGGTTTGATCCGTTCCAGCCAATCGGCATTTCCGTTGCCGGCAGTGCAGATGAAAAGTTTGGCTTGCAACCGGCGGCCATCGGCCAGGAGCAGCGACTGGATGTTGCCGTGCGCATCGGTCACGGCTTGGCTGTCGCTGCGGTAAATCCACGGTCGGCAGCGTTCGCCGAGCGTGTGCAACAGCGATGGAACGTCGAGCACGATGTCGTGCAGGCGATACAGCGGGCCGCGCAGGTGGCCACTGAAGAAGGCCGGCATGTCGTGCTCGCTGACGACGGAGGCCTTGCTGCTGACCATCTTGCTGCCGAGAAAGGCCGTGATGCGCGCCTTCAATCCGTTGTGCGGCCACAAATAGTAGGCGTCCGACAGCAGCCGCGTACCGCGCAGATCGACGTCGCCCTTGCCCTGCAAACAACTGTTCCAATGGGCCGGCATGTCGGCTATCGCTTCCGACGCTTCGGTGAGAGCTCCGCCGAGCGCGTACTTGAGCCCGCCGTGGATCATTCCTTGCGAGACGATGGTCTGGCCGTCGCCGAGCGCGGTTTTTTCCAGCAATACGGCCGAATAGCCGGCGTTGCGCAGGCGGTGCAACAACCACAGGCCGGCGATGCCGCCGCCAAGGATGACGATGTCTTGTTCGAGGGTCATGCAAATAAAGTCGTTGCAAGCAGATGACCCAGTATAAAGGAGTCGCGCCTCTGGCGTTGAATTGCCGCAGCAGAGGCGGCACCATGCCTGCTTCCTGTCGTTTGCCGGATCCGTTGTGACGCGACTCCTGTACAGCTTGCTGACACTGCTGGCCCTGCCGCTGATCTTCGTGCGGCTGTGGTGGCGTGGCCGCAGGAATCCGGCGTATCGCCTGCGCTGGCGTGAGCGACTGGGTGGTTATGTCACGCCGCCGTTGTCGCAGTCTTGCGTGGTGTTCCATGCCGTATCCGTTGGCGAAGTGCATGCAGCGGTGCCGCTGGTCGAGAGCTTCCTGCGGCAGCATCCGCAACAAAGCGTCGTCATCACCACGACGACGCCGACCGGCTCGGCGCGCGTCAACGAACTGTTCGGCACTCGTGTCCACCATGTTTATCTGCCGTACGATCTGCCGTGGTGTTTGAACGGTTTTTTCCGCCAGTTCCGGCCGGCGCTGCTGGTGCTGCTCGAAACCGAACTGTGGCCCAACCTACTGGCACGGTGCGAACGCGAGCGTTGTCCGATGCTGCTGGTCAACGCAAGGCTGTCGGCCAAGTCATTCGCGTCCTATCAACGCATTGCCGGACTCACTCGCGATATGTTGCAACGCTTGGCGGCGGTATCGGCGCAGGCAACGGCGGATGGCGAGCGCTTCGTGCAACTGGGATTGCCGCGCGCCAGGCTGGCGATCAACGGTTCGTTGAAATTCGATGTCAGTGTGCAGCAGGACAAGATTGCCCAGGCCCAAAGCTGGAAAAGCCAATGGCAAGGCCGGCCGGTGTGGATTGCCGCCAGCACGCGCGAGGGCGAGGACGAATTAGTGCTGCAGGCACATCGGCAATTGCTGAAACAGCTTCCATCCGCGTTGCTGGTGCTGGTGCCGCGTCATCCCGAACGTTTCGGCTTGGCGGTCGAGCTGGCCAAACAACGCGGCTTGAGCGTCGTTCAGCGCAGCAGCGGCATTGGCGTGACACCGGCGACGCAAGTGCTGGTGGGTGACACCATGGGCGACATGCATCTTTATTACCCGCTGGCGGATGTCGCCTTCGTCGGCGGCTCGCTGGTGCCGACCGGATGCCAGAACGTCATCGAAGCGGCGGCACTGGGTTTGCCGGTGGTGACGGGCCCGTCACTGTACAACTTCCAGGCTGCCAGCGATGCACTGCGCGAGGCGGGTGCGATGCAAGTGGTGATGGATGCCGGAGAGTTGGCGGCGAAGCTGGCTGAACTGCTGCTGCAACCGCAACGGCGGCTGGCAATGGCGAACGCTGCGCGTGCGGTGGTGGCGGCCAATATCGGCGCCACGTCACGCACGCTGGCGTTGGTGGAGTCCTACGGCTTCAACCACTGATTGAGATCGATGACGTCCTGCGGGCTCAACACACCGGCAGCCTGCTTCAACGTCAGGATGTCCATCACGTACTGGATGCGGGCGTTGGCGTAATCGCGTTGCGCCTGGAACAGCGAACGCTGCGACAGTACGACATCGACGATGTTGCGCGTGCCGACTTCGGCGCCGGTGCGGGTAGCGTCCATCGAACTCTGCGCCGACTTGATCGCTTGCGCGCGTGCGGCAACGGCTTTTACGTCGGTTTCGACGCTGCGGTAGGCGTTGCTGGCACCCACGGTGTTGTCGCGGCGGGCTTTCAGCAGCGCATCTTCGCTGGCGTCGCGCGTGTAATTGGCCTGCTTCATGCGCGAGTTGGTGAGACCGCCGGTGTAGAGCGGAATCGTCAGGTTGAGCTTGACGCTGGAACCTTCGGTCGCCAAGCCCGGCGTGAAGCTGAACGGGTTGCCGCTCTGGGTCCAGTTGTACGTCGTGGTCAACGAGACGGTCGGGTAATAGTCGGATTTCGCCGCCTTGGCATCGTAGGTCTTGGATTCGAGGTCCAGTGCGGCAATCTTGATCGCGAGGTTGCTTTCTTCGGCGATCTTGATCCACGCGTCCGGCGTGGCGGGGTTCACCGCGACGATGGGATAGTCATCGCTGAGACTGTCGACGTCCATGTATTTCAGCCCGGTAATGGCACCGAGAGTATCCAGACGCTGACGCAAATTATTTGCCTCGGTCAGCGTGTTGACCGCGGCGAGGTCTGCGCTGGCCTGGCTGTCATAGACATCGGTGATGGCGACGAGACCAACATCGAAACGCTGTTTGGTTTGTTCGAGCACTTGCTGGGCTGCCTTTTCTTCGGTGATGAAGGAAGCAAGATTGGCCTTGCTGCGCAGCACATTGGTATAGGCCGTGGCGACTTTGATGATCAGGGCTTGCTCGGATTGTTGCAGCGTCAGCAGCGCGCCGTCATCGCCTTTCTTCGCGCTTTGATAGGAGTACCAGGCTTTGAAGTTCAGCACGGCCTGCGTCAGGTTGAGGCCGTAGGCCTTGGTAATGTAGCCATCGCCGAAGGAGTGCTCCGCCGCGTGGATGGTAGGTGGTGGCGTCGTCGCCAAACCGGAGGTGTCGCGCGATTCGGAACCGGTTGCACTGATGGTGGGCAACAGCAATGACTTGCCCTGGTCGAGCAGCGTGTGGGTGGCGTCATATTTGGCGCGTGCACCGAGAATTTCCGGATCCTTCTTGGAAGCAAGGTCAAAAATCTGCTGCAGATTTTCGGCATGGGCCTGTTGCATGGCCAGCGGGCTGGCCAGCAAAACTCCAAGTGCGAGCGGGCGTAACAGGGTGTGAATCGTGGACTTCATGTGAGCTCCAAATCCTGATATCTTGCTTGACTGACTGGTCAGTCAGTTTAAATTTCACGCCTTGCACGATCAAGCGCAAGGCTGCGCCTGGCAGTGGAAACAATAAGGAAACACCGATCCGACGCAGCCCGATACCGCGCGGAGCGATCCGGTGCGAAGGTCGAGACACTGCGAAAAAAGCGGTTGCATTGTAGCAAACAAACCCTGATTCTGCCGGCCAAAACGTGGAAAAACCTCGCAATGAACAACACGTTGGAGCCTGTCTTTTCGCTGTCCGATGTTGAAGTGCTCGAGCGGCAATCCTGCTATCGCGGCTTCCTGCAGATCGAGCGACTGACCCTCAAATTCCGCCGTTACGAAGGAGGTTGGAGCCGCGTCTTCCACCGCGAGGTGATGCTGCGTCACCGAGGGGTCGGGGTGCTGCTGTTCGATCCACACACCGATGAGGTCTTGCTGGTGGAACAGTTCCGTGCCGGCTGCCTCGATGACGAACGCAACGGCCCGTGGGCGCTGGAGCTGGTGGCCGGCATGCTCGATTCCGGCGAAACGGCACCGCAAGTCGCCATCCGCGAGGCACGCGAAGAAGCCGGTATCGAAATCGGCAACCTGATCCGGATTTGCGAGTATTACAACAGCCCTGGTGGCAGCAATGAGCGTCTCGGCATTTATTGCGCCGGGTTCGACTCCGCCAAAAGTGGGGGGATTTTCGGTTTGGCCGAAGAGAACGAAGACATCCGGACCGTCGTCATGTCACGAAATGCCGCGCACGCCGCAATCGCAAGTGGCAGAATCAACAACGCGATGAGTATCATTGCGCTGCAATGGCTCGAACTGAATTTGCCGCAAGTGCGGCAAACATTGATGAACTATCGATGAACCAAATTGATGAACCAAATTGATGAACCAATTGGTCAACTGAACGATCCAAATGTCTCCCATGGAAGTTTCGAAATGAAGTGCCTGCTGTCTCCATCAGTCCGGAATCGCCGCCAGTGCTGAAGCTGGCTTCCAGGCTCAAGCGGCCGCAGCTCGATCTCAGCGCCCGCATGGCGGTATGTGATGCCAATTACCTGCGGCTGTTGAAGTTGCTGCCGGAATTCACCCAGGGACTCAATCGCACCATCCTGCTATCCGCCGCCGCGGAACCGGCCGAACCGGAATACCGGCTCGAACTGCACGTCAGCGAATCGTTCCGCTACACCAGCACGCTGAGCGTGACGTTGGTCGTGCCGCAGTCCGCGCCGACGTGGTTCAGGACGCCGCAGCTTACGGTCAGGCTTTATCACGACGCCGGCACGGCCGAAGTGGTTGGCTATCAGGATCAACGTGGCTTCAAGGCCGTTTATCTCGATGACGAAGCGCCACGTTTTACCTGGGACGAAAAGAACCAGATCAACTTGTTTCTCGCGGAGTGGTTGACGCTGTGCCTGGATGGCGGACTGGCCCGACTGACCTTGCCCGAATGTTTGCGCTCCATGCCACCGGCTGACGAGCCCTCGGCCGAGACGGCCTCGGGAGATTGACGATGGAACGCCTGATCTCGAAAAACAAGAGTTTTCGCCTGATCCAGGTGACCGATACCCACCTCTACGCCGATACCTCGCACGTGCTGGTCGGCATGAACTGCGAACAGGGATTGCAGGACGTCATCGAACTG
>DATJXP010000391.1:0-2567 GCA_035500035.1 Candidatus Acidiferrum sp.
AAGTGGCGTTCACGTTCCAATGGCAGCAGGTGTACCGACTGGTTTACCTCAGCACCGACAAATCGGCGTACGACGGCGTCGAATCGTGGATGGGTCATTCTCGCGGCCACTGGGAAGGTGACGAACTGGTGGTGACAGTGAAGGACTTCAACGACCGCAGTTGGCTCGACGCCGCCGGCAATTTTCACAGCGGTGCATTGAGCGTGGTCGAGCGTTATAAATTGATCGATGCCAATACCATTCGCTACCAGGCCACGCTGACCGATGCCAAGGTGTTCAGCAAGCCGTGGCAGATCAGCGCCAACTTCAAGCGCAAGCAGGGCGTCGATCGCGTGATGGAATTCCAGTGCGAGGCCGAGAAGGAAGAAGCCAGCGGCGCGTTCGAGCGCGATGACCGCTTCTGGTATCCGGCCAAGGTGCCGGCGCAGAACCTGCCGTTCGATGCCGCCGCCAGCAAACCGCCGGCGTTGACCAAGGCCGGCAGCGACATTCGCCGCCGCGCCGACGGCAAGCCGGATTTGAGCGGCTATTTTTCCAGTGACCCTGGCGGCGCCAACTACGGCCTCGAAAGCGGACGCGGCGGTTTTCTGACTCCCGGCACGCGCGGTGTCGTCATCGATCCCGCCGACGGCCATCTGCCCTACCAGGACTGGGCGCGCGCCGAACGCGTCAACCGCGAGCAACCGTATCGCGGCTACGACGACCCGACCGCGCACTGTTTCGCCGCGGGTTTGCCGCGCTCGCTATACGTACCGTCACCGTTCTATATCGTGCAAACAAAGGACTACGTGGTGTTTCTGCACGAGCGCATGGCCTGGCGCATCATCTCGCTCAAGCGCCAACAGCATCTGCCCGACAACGTGCGGCTGTGGCAGGGCGATTCGATCGGTCACTTTGAGGGAGACACCTTGATGGTCGATAGCCGCAACTTCAACGGCAAGGAATGGCACAACGAAGTCGGCGACGTGCTGAGTCACATGCAGACTGTTACTGAAAGCTTTACCCCGGTGGCAAAGGACAAAATCATCTACCGCGCCACCGTCAGCGACCCGATCCCGTACTCGCGGCCGTGGACTATCGAGTTCCCGCTCGCCAAAATGGACGACGAACTGCTCGAAGTCGCCTGCCTCGAAGACAACGGCGATCTGCAACACTTGAAAGACGTGCGAGATGAGTGGCGAGCCAGTCACGGGAAGAAGTGATTTTATAAACGAATGGTAGTGGACGAGAGCAGGTACAGGTTTCTGCGATCGTCTGAGGCCATGGATGGCCGAAGCCGAGCCTACAGGGACGTACTTGCAGGCGTGTCGCAGGGGCCTGTACCTGCTCTCGGCCACGGGACTATTGAGGTGAACACATGAAGGCTAGATTGTTTGTTTTCGCAATAACAATGAGTGCAAGCGTCGTAACCCAAGCCCATCACTCCTTCTCCGCCGAATACGACAACGACAAACCGATCACGCTCACCGGCAAGGTCACCGAAATGAAATGGTCCAACCCGCACGGCTGGATCTACATCGATGTCGCCGGCACCGACGGCAAGGTCACCAACTGGGCGCTGGAAACCACGCAGTCGAACGCACTGCTGCGCCGCGGCTGGCGCAAGGAAGACCTGCCGGCCGGCACCGTGCTGAAAGTGGAAGGCTGGCAGGCCCGCAACGGCTCATCGACCGCCAACATCCGCTCGGTCACGCTGCCCGACGGCCGCCGCCTGTTTGCCGGCACCTCCAACACCGCAGCGGACGAAAAGGCAACCAAATAGGCCGTGCCGGCCCGCTTTAATGGTTGCCAATTGGCGGTGGCTCCTTTAATTTCCTTCGCCAGCCGCAATGACGGCGACAGTCACATTTCCTGACAACAACCTATAACCAGGGGGAACGCATGTCGCAACAAGCAACATCATCGAACTTCGATACCTCGTACGAATGGAAGATCATCCTGATCCTCAGCCTGACCTTCGGCCTGGTCGGTCTCGATCGTTTCATTCTGCCCACCTTGTTCCCGAGCATGATGGGCGAACTGGGCCTGACCTACGAAGATCTCGGCAACCTGGTCGGCATCCTGGCCGTGTTCTGGGGCTTGTCGGCGTTCGCGATGGGCTTCCTGTCCGATCGCGTCGGCCGCCGCAAGGTGTTGATCCCTGCCGTCGTCATCTTCTCGCTGATGTCCGCCTTCAGCGGCATGGCCGGCAGCCTGATGGGCTTGCTGGCGATCCGTGCCGTGATGGGCGTGGCCGAAGGCCCGGTGGCTTCCACTGGCGTCGCAGTAGCAGTCGAAGCCTCGCACCCCAATCGCCGCGGCATGAACAACGGCATCTTCCAGTGCATGATCTCGTTCATGGGCAATGCCGTGGGCCCGATCATCGCCACCCAACTGCTGCTCGTCACCACTTGGCGCAACGTGTTCATGCTGGTCGGTATTCCCGGCCTGATCATGGCGGCCGTGATGTTCCTCGTCGTGCGCGAACCGGCAACCGTTACCGTCACCAGTTCGGCGCCGAAGCCGACCTTCGGCCAATTGTTCTCGCATCGCAACGTACCGCTCGCCATGCTGACGCTGATGTGCGC
>DATJXP010000392.1:0-2371 GCA_035500035.1 Candidatus Acidiferrum sp.
CAATCTCGCGGTGGCGGCCAACGGCGACGTGCTGGTGCTGTCGTCGCAGGGGCCGGAAGGCACGGTGTACTGGTTCCAGCCGGGTTCGCCGTCAACTGAATTGAACGTGATCCCGCCGACTGCCGCCGTACCGCACGCAAATGCAACCACGCTGTTGCCCGGCAACTGGTGGAACAACGCCGAGTTCAAGGATCAATACGACGCCGCCAGCGATCGCTTCACCACGCTGGCCGAATTGTTCGCGCAGGAAGTCGCCAAACCGAAACCGCGCGAATATGTGTCGCCCGACGGCTCGCTGGTACTGCCGGCGTTCCGCACTTTCCAGCAAGGGCCGCCGAACCATCTCGGCTGGCGCTGGTCGGATGCGTTGCAGAGTTACGGCTTCGTCGGTGGCAAGAGCGGTCAACGCGTGTTGGTCAGCAACGAGTCGGAAGCAAAGATTTATTCCGCCATGGTCGGCGAGAGCGGCGCGTTGACGCAGTTGAAACCGTTGTTCAATCGCGGCGGCGAAAGCGTGGCGGTCGATGGCGAAGGCAATGTCTATGTCGCCAATGGCCAGATTTTTGTACTCGATCCCACCGGCAAACAGCTGGGCGTGATCGAAGTACCGGAGCGGCCGTTGCAACTGGTGGTTGGTGGTGACGATAGCCACACGTTGTTCGTTCTCACCCACCACTCGTTGTATGCGTTGAAGCTGTAAGCCACTGGATCGCTGCCTCGCGCAATTGGGTTGGCGACAGGCGGGCATCCAACACCAGTGTATGCGAGGCGTCGTGCGGAGGTTCCAGCGTGGCGAGCTGGCTGTCGAGCAACGTGGCCGGCATGTAGTGGCCGCTGCGCTGCGCGAGGCGCTGTTCCAATTCGGCGCGCTGGGCTTCCAGCAATATAAAGAACGTGGGTTGTCCGATGGTGGTGCGTAGCCGGTCGCGGTAAACCTGGCGCAGCGCCGAACATGCGGCCGTCGCGACGCGGTGCGTCGCTATGGCGTCACGGAGTGCGGCCGCCACGTTGTCCAGCCAGGGCCAGCGGTCGGCATCGGTCAGCGGTTGGCCGGCTGCCATTTTGGCGACGTTGGCGGCACTGTGCAGCGCGTCGCCTTCGATAAAGGGACACCCGAGTGCCTCCGCCAGCAGCGCCGCCAGCGTGGTCTTGCCGGCACCGCTGACGCCCATGACGATGATGGCCCCGCGGGCCGCTTGAGGATGAGGCACCTGCCGCTCCCGCCAACCGTGATAAGGGCAGTGTAACAAGCCACGGTCGTTGCGCCACTCGCCAACTCTGCTGTGCTAGCATCAGGCGCAAAACGCACACAACACACGCAGTACAGGGGGATCGCATGAAAGCCAACAATCCATTTCCCATGCCCACCAGCATAGTCGCGGTCAAGGGTGCCGAAAACTGGAAGAGCATGTATCCGTATTACATGCACGTGCAGCCGGAAGACGACCAGCGCTTCTGGTTCTACAACTCGATGCACTTCTCGGAGCCGATGTCGGCGTTCGACATGATCACCGCCGAAGCGGCCTATCACGCGATGGGCGCCTGCATGACGCGCACGTTTGCGTTTCCGACCGCGATGGGCATCGACTACCGCGTCATCAATGGCCGCGTCTACATCTCGGCCAACACCGTCAACGATCCGGCCAAGATCCAGGAGCGGTTGGCAGTGTTCCAGCGCCGCGCCGGCCACTACTACGAAAACTGGAACACCATCTTCAGTGAGTGGGAACAACGCATGGGCGCGCTGATCCGCGAGATGAATGCGATCAAAATCCCCCAGTTGCCAGAGTACGAAGACGAAGAAGTGGTGACCCAGCACATCGGCATCGCGCAGAACCATCACGTGCGCACTGCCTACCATCGCACGCTCGAACTGTATTCGCAGATGTGGCATCACCATTTCGAAATGCTGATGCTCGGTTACGGCGCCTACGTGGTGTTCTTCCAGTTCTGCAAACAGGCGTTCCCGGAAATCACCGACCAGAACGTGGCGCGCATGGTGGCCGGCATCGACGTGCTGATGTTCCGCCCCGACGACGAGTTGAAAAAACTGGCCAAGCTGGCGGTGGAACTGAAGCTGGGCGATTTGTTCACCACCGACGGCAATCCTGCCGTCATTCTGCCTGCGCTGAAAGCCAAAGGCGCCGCTGGCGAAAAATGGCTGCAGGCGCTGGAAACCTCGCGCGATCCCTGGTTCAACATTTCCATCGGCGACGGCTTCTATCATTACGAACGCAGCTGGAACGACGATCTGTCGGTGCCGTTGTCGGCATTGCCGCACTACATCGAGCTGATCAGGAAGGGTGAGTCGCTGGAGCGGCCGACCGAGCAGTTGAAACAGGAACGCAATCGCATCATCGGCGAATATCGC
>DATJXP010000393.1:0-11479 GCA_035500035.1 Candidatus Acidiferrum sp.
TTCCAGCGTGACAAAGCCGAGCGGGTTCAGCAGGTCCGCCAGCAGGCCACGATGGATCGGCTCGTCATCGACGACGAGGATCACCTTCGGTTCGCCTTTGTAACCGGTGATCAGCCGCGACGGATGCACCACCGCCTGATCCGGCGCCCGCGAGAACATCAGGTTGACGGCGAAAGTGGAACCGATGCCGGGCTTGCTGCGTATCTTCAGTTCGCCGCCCATGATGTCGGTCAGCAGCTTGACGATGGTGAGGCCGAGCCCGGTGCCCGGCACGTTCGGCACGTCGGGACTGCGCACGCGTTCGAACGGCGCCAGGATGCGTTCGAGATCTTTGGCGTGGATGCCGACGCCGGTATCGACCACCGAAAATTCCGCCACCTGGTTGCGGTAGCCCACGTGGAATTCGACGCTGCCCTTCTGCGTGTACTTGATCGCGTTCGACAGCAGGTTGATCAGTATCTGTCGCAGGCGCTTCTCGTCGGTGATGACATGATCCGGCAGTTTGTTGTGGATGTGGCAGCTGAACTTGATGCCCTTTTCCAGCGCCGGTTCGAGGAACATCAATTCGAGTTGCTGGATCAGTTCCGGCAGGTTGACGCGGTTGCGGTAGATGTCGAGCCGGCCGGCTTCGATCTTGGAAATGTCGAGCAGGCCTTCGATCAGGTCGGCCAGGTAGTCGCCGCTGCGCTTGATGGTCTGCAGCGCGCGATGATGTTGCACCGGCATGTCCTGGCGCCGCACCAGCAACTGCGCATAGCCGAGTATCGCTTGCAGCGGCGTGCGCAACTCGTGGCTGATGCCGGTGAGGTAGCGGCTCTTGGCACTGTTGGCGCGTTCGGCCTGTTCCTTGGCGCGCTGCAATTCGAGGTCGGTCTGCTGGTGCGCCTCGATCTCGTGCATCAGGCGCAAGGTCTGGCGCGACGATTCCTGCTGCGCCACCACCCGGCTCTCGTGCGCCAGCAGGAACAACCAGGCAATGACGCCGCTGACGATCAGAAACAGGAAGAACACCGCATACAGCGTGTGTTGCAACAGCAGCGTTTGCACCGCGTCGCCCGGATGCATCTGGTAGTAGATCAGCGACAGCAACACCGCGATAACGAGATTCGACACGGTGAGAATGGCGAGGAAATGCAACAGCCGTGTGTTGACCAGTTGCATGACGCCGGCCGGCAGCAACGGCTCCAGCAACGCCTTCAACTGCTCGGGGAAACGGGCGTTGGGCTTGCAGCTGTCCATGCAGCGCGAGTCGAGCGAACAGCACAGCGAGCAGATCGGGCCTTGATAGGCCGGGCAATGGCTGATGTCTTCCTGTTCGAACGGATTTTCGCAGATACAGCAATGCACCGTGACGAACGCGGCTTTCGGTTCGAGGGTAAATGGGGTCAGAGCCCCATTATCGTCGCGGTGATCTTCGTTGGCTTTGTCAGTGCCGATAATGGGGCTCTGACCCCATTTACCCTGCGACTGCCGCGCCAGGTAGAAGCGCCCGTTCGACAGCCACGCCACCACCGGCACCGACACGAAGCAGATGCCGAGACTGACGAAGTGCGCCAGGTAGCGCGGCGTATCGCCGAAGCTGCCGAGAAAACACAGGATGCCGACCACCGACGCCAGCACCATCGACACCACACCAACCGGATTGATGTCGTACAGATGCGCGCGCTTGAACTCGACCAGCGGCGGACTCAAGCCCAGCGGTTTGTTGATCATCAAGTCGGCCGACAGACAACCGAGCCAGCTGACGGCGACGATGGCGAACACGCCGAGAATCGCTTCCAGCGCGCGGTAGATGCCGAGCTCCATCAGGATCAGCGCGATGCCGACGTTGAACACCAGCCACACCACGCGGCCGGGATGGCTGTGGGTCAGGCGAGAGAAAAAGTTCGACCACGCGATGGAACCGGCGTAGGCATTGGTGACGTTGATCTTCATCTGCGACACGATGACCATCGACGCCGCCAGCAGCAGCGCGAATTTGGGCGAGTTGGTCAAATACAGGAATACCTTCTGGTACATGCGGGTCGGATCGCCGGCTTGTTCGGCCGAAGCGCCATGCGAGAAGGCCAACCATGCCAGATACGAGCCGAGCAGCATCTTGACGATGCCGATGAAGATCCAGCCCGGGCCGGCCAGGATCAGCCAGCCCCACCAGCGGCGGCTGTTCTCCGCGGTTTTCTGCGGCATGAACCGCAGGTAGTCCACCTGCTCGCCGATCTGCGCCATCATCGAAAACAGGATCGAGGTCGAGGCGCCGAAGCTGGCGATGTTCAGCCCATTGCCGCCGGGCAGACCGGCCGGTGCATATGCACTCCAGTCCTTGACGTTGGCGACTTCATGCCAGCCGACCAGCATCAGCGCGATCAACTGCAACGTCAGCCAGAAGAACTGGGTGCCGATCTGGAACCGGCTGATCGCGGTGATGCCGTGCGTCACCACCGGGATCACCGCCAGCGCGCACAGCACGTAGCCGATGGCGATCGGCACGCCTAGCAGGGCCTGCAATGCCGAAGCCAGGATGGCCGCTTCGATGGCGAAGAAGATGAAGGTGAACGAGGCGTAGATCAGCGAGGTCAACGTCGAGCCGAGATAGCCGAAGCCGGCGCCGCGCGTCAGCAGGTCGATGTCGAGCCCGTTGCGGGCGGCGTAATAGGTGATCGGCAGGCCGGTGACGAAAATCACCGCCGCCACCGTCAGCATCGCCGCGACGAAGTTGGTAAAGCCGTAGCTGAGCGTCACCGACGCGGCGATGGCTTCCAGCGCCATGAACGCGGTTGCACCAAGCGCGGTCATCGCCACCTGCTCGATGCTCCATTTGCGGGCCTTCTTGGCGGTGAAGCGCAGCGCGTAGTCTTCCAGCGTCTGGTTGCCGACCCAGATGTTGTACTCGCGGCGGACGCGAAAAATCTGCTGGGTGGGGCGCATTATGAAACCGACTGCAATGATGACGAGGTTGGATCAACAGGAATTTGCAATAGTCGTACCACTGGCAGGCTCTGGAATCATTCTGGTGCAATGATCGCGAGCGGCGGCGTGGTGGATAGTGGTCAAATGACGTATATCCGCCCCACTCTGGCGCTACAATCGGGTAAATGGGGTCAGAGCCCATTTCCTGTATAAAGAACCGACAAAATCTTAATAAAAGAAATGGGCTCTGACCCCATTTACCCAGGAGAACGGTCATGTCCACGACGTCCCAACGCTTACTGCTCGGAGCGGCACTGATCGCGGCGGCGCTGCCGCTGCTCGCGCAAACCGACACCAGCAACTGGACCGCGAAGGAAGACCACGCCCAGATGCTGCAGCAGTTGGGCATCACTCAACTGCGGCCCGGCCACGACGGCTACGCGCAGGCACCGGACCCGCGCGCCGCCAACAACGACGAGGCCAAGGCCAATCCGTGGCCGGACTATCCCGCCATCCTGGTAATGAAGAACGGCAAGAAGGTGGTGACAGCGGCTGAGTGGCCGGCGCGGCGGGCCGAGATCGTCGAGGACTTCGAGCGCGAAGTGGTCGGCCGATTGCCGAAGAACATTCCGGCAGTCAAATGGAGCGTTACTCGCACAGCCACCGACGCCAAGGTGGGCAAGCATGCGGTAAGCGCGCAGTACGTGGTCGGTCATGTCGACAACACCGCCTATCCGGCCATCAACGTCGATATCCAGATGGCCGTGGTGTTGCCAACTGACGTCAAAGGCCCGGTGCCGGTATTGATCATGTTCGGCCGCGCCGCGTTGCCGGGCGATCCGCCGCCGCCACGCCCACCGGGCGCGCCTGCCAATGCGGCACCGCCACCGGCACCACCCGGTCCGTCGTCGGCAGAAATGCTGCTCGATGCCGGCTGGGGTTACGCGATGCTGGATCCGACCAGCGTGCAGGCCGACAACGGTGCCGGCCTCACCAAGGGCATCATCGGTCTCGTCAACAAGGGCCAGCCGCGCAAGCCGGAAGATTGGGGTGCGTTGCGCGCGTGGAGCTGGGCTGCCGCGCGCGCGCTCGACTACCTGCAAACCGTCAAGGAAGTGGATGCGAAGAAAGTCGGCATCGAAGGCGTGTCGCGTTACGGCAAGGCGGCGCTGGTGACGCAGGCATTCGAACCGCGCTTCGCGATCGCATTGATCGGTTCGTCCGGCAAGGGCGGCACCGCGCCGTATCGGCGCGACTTCGGCGAAGCACTGGAGAATCTCAGCGGCGCCGGCGAGTATCACTGGATGGCCGGCAACTTCGTCAAGTACGGCGCCGACGCCGCCGGCTTCGGCCGCAAGACGCCGAACGACCTGCCGGTCGATGCACACGAACTGATCGCGCTGTGCGCGCCGCGGCCGACCTTCATCAGTTACGGCATTCCCGACAAGGGCGATGCGCTATGGGTCGATCAGCAAGGCGGCTACATGGCCACCGTGGCCGCCAGCGAAGTGTACCGGCTGCTCGGCGCCAAAGGTTTGGACGTCAACACTCCGTACCAGACTGCAGTGAAACCAGCGGTCAATGTCGGTCTCGTGTCAGGTCAGCTTGCATGGCGCCAGCATGACGGTGGCCACGAAGACCGCACCAATGTGCCGTATTTCATCGAGTGGGCGAACACGCAGCTGGGTTACCACCCTCTGTCATCGAAGCAAGACAAATAGTAAGACAAGAAGTAACACAACAAGGAGCTACATCATGCAGAAAAGAAAACTGTTATCGCTGTTCGCCTGCCTGGCAGTACTGGCACTATCGGCCCCCTTCTACACACAGGCGCAAACTCCGGCACCTGCCGCCAAACCTGCTGCCAAATCCGCCGCCAAACAAGCCGCGGCGCTCGAAGGGACCTGGCAAGGCACCCTCACCGCACCAAACGGCATCAAGCTGCGAATAGTGTTTGAAATCACGCGTGATGCGAAGGGCACCTACAACGCAACCCTCACCAGCGTCGACCAAGGTGGAGCCAAGCTCCCTGTCGAGTCGACAGAGTTGAAAGACGGCCAGGTAACAATGAGTCTGCCGGCCATCATGGGTAGTTACGCCGGCAAGTTGGCGAGCAATGAGCTCACTGGCACATGGTCGCAAGGCGGCAGCTCGGTGCCGTTGAATTTAACGCGTGATGCTGCTGCGCCTGCCACCACCAAATAGTCAGCGGCTGTCATGCGCCACTTCGTAACAACACTGTTGGTCGCCGGTTGCTTCACTGTTTCAGCATTACACGCGCAACCGGCGCCCACTGCCGAACAACTGGCTGAACTGCAGCAGCAAACCGACACTGCCACCAAGGTACTGCAAGGCTATTTGAACCAGCTGGGTTATCGCCAGTTGCAACAGCGCGAACAAACCATCGCTGCCATCACTACACAGCAACAGGCCATCCAGCGCCAGCAGTCGGTGAAGCAACGCATCACGCAACTGGTCGACGGCATTCCCGCCACGCAGGGCAAGCTCAGCGTCAAGACTTTCGGCCGCGTGCAGGATGCCGGCTTTCGCGTCGAGAAACTGATGTACGAAAGCGCCAGAGATTACTGGGTCACCGCCGATGTCTATGTGCCCGATGGCAGAGGCCCGTTTCCGGCGCTGGTGATTGCGCCCGGCCACGGCGCCGGCAAGAGCAGTTCGCACAGCTGGGCCGCCAACTTCGCGCTGCGCGGTTACGTGGTGTTGTCGATAGACCCGATGGGCCAGGGCGAACGCATGCAGCACTGGGATGCCGAGCTCGGCAACTCGAAAGTGGAACCGAGTGGCGAGCATGAACACGCCAACCAGAGTGCGCTGTTGCTGGGCCGGCTCATCGCACGCTACTGGTTCGCTGACGGCATCCGCGGCGTCGATTACCTGAACGGCCGCAGCGACGTCGATGGCCAACGCATCGGCACTTTCGGTTGTTCCGGCGGCGGTACCGCGGCGGCGTATCTGGCGGCGATGGATCCCCGCATCAAGGCAGCGGCAGTGGCGTCGTTCATCACCTCCTTCAAGGAACTGTTGCCCGGCAATGGCCCACAGGATGCCGAGCAAACGTTGCCCGGCTTCATCGCCAACGGCTTCGACTTTGCCGATTGGGTCGAGCTGGCAGCGCCACGTCCGCTGGCGATTGCCGCGTTCAAGCAGGATTTCTTTCCGTACGCCGGTGCCGAACAGACCTATGCCGAAGCGTCGCGTTTCTATGAACTGTTCAACGCCAAAGACCAACTGCAATTCATCGGCGGCGAAGGCGGCCATTGCAACCTGGCGCCAGTGATGCCGCAGGTGGTGGGTTTTCTTGATCGCTACCTGAAACCAAGTGACGCCTCCCCGGCCGCGTTCACCGCGATCACACCGAAAGATGCCGACGCGCTGCTGGTCACGCCGACCGGGCAGCTCGCTACTTCGACCGACAGCAAAACAGTGGAAGCGCTGTTGCGTGCCGACGCGTCAAAACTGGAAGCGAAACACGCCGTCATCAAGAACACTGCCGCACTCGCAACCTTGCAACAACGCCTGCGCACTGACATTCGCCAACTGGCCGGCGTCACCGCCACCACCGACGAACATCCACCCTCGGCCATCATCAAGAAGGAACAACGCAACGGCTTCGGCCTGTTCACGATGACGCTGCACACCGACGATGGCGTCGAGTTGCCGGCGCTGCTCGGCGTGCCGTCGAACGGCGGCGTGCATCCGCTGCTGGTACGCATGGAAGCAACGCCAATCGGCCGCACGGCATCGAGCATGGAATTCGAACAACAGGTGCAGGCCGGCAATATCGTCGCGTTGTTCCAGCCGCGCGGCGTGCTGGGCGACACGCCGACCACGCAGCTTGCGCTCGGCCAATACATGCCCAACTTGCTGCGCGCCATCGTCGTCAACAAGACGTTGGTCGGCTTGCGCGTCGACGATACGCTACGCTTGTTCGACGTGTTGCTGGCGCGACCCGACGTCAGCAAGGATAACGTCACGCTGTACGCCAGCGGCGCGCTCGGGCTGGTAGCGCTGCACACCGCGGCGCTCGATGAGCGCATCGCCCGACTGATCACCGAGAACATGCTGGTGTCGTATCAGGCCGCGCTCGATGCCGGTTTGCACAAGAACTTGAGTGAGTCCGTGATCCCCGGCGTGCTGCACCACTACGACACCATCGAACTGCTGCAATCGCTGGCGCCGCGCAAGGCGTTGTTGCTGAACCCGGCCAATGCGATGGGCCAGCGCATGACTACCGCAGACGCGGAGCAAGCATTGGCCGTGGTGCTCGACACCGCCAAGGCGCTCGATCAGCCAGGGCTGGTGCAACTGGGCCGCCGCAATCCGCGCGAGCCGTTGCCGCTGGGGCGTTGAGCGAGCCAAAGCACCCGAAGCCTGAATAATGGAGAACCCGCGTGTCCGCAGAAACCAGCAACAACATGTTTGATTGGCTGTTCAACCCGTTCCGTGTCGTCGCCGGCTGGCGGGCGTTCGGCATCGGATTGGGCCTGATCGTCGTCACCAGCGTGCATGGCGCCCTCGCCGGCGTGCGCTTCGACGGCTTGCTGCGCATCAACATGGGCGAAACCACCATCGTCTTCGAACTGGCCAAGCAACTCGGTTTCACCGCGATTTACATCGCGCTGCTGGGGATCGCCGGCAAGCTGCTGTCGCGCAGCCAGTTCCGTTTGCTCGACCTGGTCGGCACGCAGTGGCTGGCGCGCTGGCCGTTCGTGCTGGTGTCGCTGGTACTGTTCCACATCCCCGGCTACAAGGAATTGACGCTGAAACTGCTGACGATGAAACCGGTCGATATTGCCACCAGCATCGAAGGCAGCGAGATGCTGTTGCTGATGGGCGTCGGCCTTGCCGTGTTGGCGATGACGGTATGGACTCTGATCCTGCAGTACTTCAGCTTTGCGGTGAGCTGCAACGTCAAGGGCGGCAAGGCGGTTACGGTGTTCATCATCGTGTTCCTCGTCGCCAGTACCGGTGACAGCTTGTTGTTGCAACAGCTCCGCTCCTTGTCTTAACACCATCCTCACTCAACGCTTCTACACTGGGCACCTCGTCACGGAGGTGCCATGCGTTTCATCCTGCCGCTATTGCTGTTGTTGTGCGCTGCCGACTTGCAGGCGGCCGACAGGAAACTGGTGATCGCCCATCGCGGTGCCAGTGGCTACTTGCCCGAGCACACGCTGGAAGGCAAGGCGCTGGCGTTCGCCATGGGCGCCGACTATCTGGAACAGGACGTGGTGATGACGCGCGACGACCAGTTGATCGTCATGCACGATCTGACACTGGAGCGCACCACTGACGTTGCCACGGTTTTCCCGGGCCGCCAGCGCAAGGACGGCTCGTTCTACGTGGTCGATTTCACGCTGGCGGAATTGCGCCGCTTGAACGTGCATGAAGGCACCAACGTCGTCAACGACAAACCGCAGGCAATTTTTTCGCAGCGGTTCCCGATCGACCGCGGCACGTTTCGTCTGCACACGCTGCAGGAAGAAATCGAACTGGTGCAGGGGCTGGAAAAAAGCACCGGCCGCAAGGTCGGCATCTATCCGGAACTGAAATCGCCGTGGTTCTACCATCAGCACGGCAAGGATCTGGCGCGCGCAGTGCTGACGGTACTGAAGCAATACGGCTACACCACCAAGGACGCACCGGTGTATCTGCAAACCTTCGATCACCACGAACTGCTGCGCGTGCGCAACCAACTGTTCCCCGAATTCGGCATGCAACTGAAGCTGGTGCAGTTGATCGCCGACAACGACTGGAACGAAACCTTCGAGCAGGACCAGGATGGCAACTGGCAGCCGTACGACTATCGCTGGATGCTGACGCCGGCGGGCATGCAGCAACTCGGCCGTGAAGCCGACGGCATCGGCCCCGAGTGGGACATGTTGCTGGAACCGTTCGACCAGAATGCCAAAAGCGTAAAGCCCAATGGGTTGACGGCAGCGGCGCACCAGGCCGGCCTGCAGGTCCATCCCTATACCTTCCGCAAGGATGCGGGTCAGCTGCCGGCGTTTGCCGCGTCGCTGCAACAGTTCATCCACTACTTCCTGTTCGACGTCGGCGTCGATGGCGTGTTCACCGACTACACCGACATCGGCGTCGCGGCCGCGCGATAAGTTACTTCGCCTGAACCCTCTCCACTGTCGGCGTGAACGGATTCGGCGGCGTGCCGCCCTGCCCCGCCACGAAGGCAAGCAGTCCTGCCAGCAGCACCAGCGCGTACAGCCAGCTGGCCAATTGCTTCATCTTGTGACGCAGCAGCATTTGCATCTCGCCGTTGCGGCGCGCGAGGTATTGCTTCAAGTCGCTGTGCAAGGTACCGGATTTTTCGCTGTTGTTGAGAAAGCTGCCGAGTTCGTGATTGAGCACGATGCCGCTGCCGACCAGCGCCTGCGTCAGCGTCACGCCGCGGCTGTCGATCTGGTTGATGGCGATGATGTGCTGCTGGAACAAACGATTGCCCGGCATCAAACCCTGCATCATGCGTAGCGCCGACACCGCGTCGATGCCGGAGCCGAGGCACAGGATCAGCAGATTGAGGTAGGCAACCTCGAACATCTGCCGCAACCAATGATCCGGATGGACCCGCAGCGCCAGTTTGGTCAGCAACGGACTGACCGCGCCGGCCGAGGCCTGTTCGAAGCTGCGCACGATCAGCACGCGATACACCGCGTACAGCAGCGCGCACTTCAGCAGCGCACCAACCAGGAAGCGGGCGGCGCTGATCTTGCCCGCCGCCAGTGCCGGCAACGGCCCGGCGATCACCGCCACCACGAAGGTCAGCGCCGGGTATATCAGCTTGGAGCGCGTTTCCTTGTACTGGATGTTACGGGCAACGAAGAAGGTTTCCAGATCAGCCAGCACGCCATCGAGCCGGCCGGCGTCTTCGCCGATCTTGATGATGGCGGCTTCCCACGGCGTGATCACCTTGGCATAGGCCAGCGCCGACGACAGCGGCCTGCCCTTTTCCAGCAAGCGCGGCAGCATCGCCGCTTGCCGCGACTGCAGCGTCGGCGGCAGGATCAAGGCATTGGCCAGCACGTGCAACGGCAAGCCGGATTTGATGCCGACGTAAAGCTGGTGATAGAGCTGGGATTTGTGATCGAGGGTGGCCGTCATGTCAGCTGCTGGTGCTGGCGCGATATTGCTCGAGCAACTTGCCGATATAGACCAGCACGCACAGCGCCGGGATCACCATCACCGTCGTCAACGCAAAGAAGATCGCCCAATTGCCATTGAGCGCATCGACCACGGCGCCGCTGGCCGCCACCAGCGTGGTGCGGCCGAAGTTCGACAGCGACGTCATCAACGAGAACTGGGTGCCGGTATAGGTGCGCGACGTGAAGTAAGAGATGAACGACACCACGGCGACGGTGGCAAAGGCCTGGCAGAAGTTGTCGATCACCAGCGTCACCACGAACAGCCACGGCAGCGGCCCCATGATCGACATCACCGAATACAGCAGGTTCGACGCCGCCATCGCGATGCCGCCGACCAGCAGCCCGCGCACGACGCCGTAGCGCGTATTGAGCAAGCCGCCCATCACCGAGAAGGCCGCGGTGACGAGGCCGCCGAACAACTTGTTGTAGAACGCGATCTGCTCGGTAGTGAAGCCGAGCTCCTTGTAGAACACCAGCGACATCTTGCCCAGCATGGCTTCGCCGATGCGGAAACTGAACAGGAACAGCAGGATGGCCAGCCCCAACTGCAAGCCGCAGCGCTTGAAAAATTCGGCGAACGGCGCGATGACCACTTGCTGCAACCACAGCTGCGGCGTCATTGATGTCACCACCAATGTTGCCAGCATTGGCTGGCGAACTTGCTGCGCCGGTTCGGCTTCCCGCAACAACGCCACCAGGATCATCACGCCCACCGTCACCAGCGCCAGCACGCGATAAACCTGCGGCCAGCTGAGACCGATGCTCTCGCCGCCGAGCCACAACGCGAACGCGCCGCCGACAAAACCGTAGCCGGCCCACCAGCCGGCAGTAGCCAGTGCCGATGCGAACGGAATCTTGGTGTCGGCTTCTTCCGGCTTGAACAGCAGGATGCGGTAAGAGTCGATGGCGGTGTCCTGTGTGGCAGAGACGATGGCAATGCCGAAGGCACACAGGCCGATCCAGCCCAGCGAGGTTTTCGGATCGCCTTGCGCCATCAACAGCAGCAACACCGCCATCAAGGCCTGGCACAGCAGCAGCCAGCTGCGGCGCTGGCCGAACCAGGTACCCAGCAACGGAATCTTCCAGCGATCCATCAGCGGGGCCCACATCCAGTGGATCGAATAAACGGCGCTGACGGCGCCGATGTAGCCGATGGCAGTGCGGCTGAGTCCTTCGCCTTGCAGCCACAGCGTGAGCACCGAGCCGTGCATCACCCAGGGGAAGCCTTGGATAAAGCCGATCAGCAGGACGACAAGGAAACGACGATCACGCAGCTCGGCGAGCGTGGCTGACTGGTTGCTCATCTAAAGGGAAGTGCCCGGTGCAAAAGAGTTGGGCAAGCATAGTATGAGCGTTGGCGGGACGCTAATGTCATTTGCGCACGCCGGGGTGGG
>DATJXP010000394.1:0-17393 GCA_035500035.1 Candidatus Acidiferrum sp.
TCACGACACCATCAAGACAGACTTTCCGTTGCTGCCCATCCTCGCCGGCATGGGTGCCACCTTTTTGTACGGACTCACCGGCAACTATTCGCGCAAATTCCTGCACGGCGTGACATCGCTGACGGTGACCGCCGGCTGCCAGACGTTTTCCGCGCTGTGCCTGCTGCCGTTCGCGTTGCTGCAGTGGCCGGCCTCTCCGGTGCCCGCGTCGATCTGGGTATGGATCGGCGTGCTGGGCATAATCTGCACCGGCACCGGCTACATGATTTACTTCCACTTGCTGGCGACAGTCGGCGTCGCGCGCACGGTCATCGTCACCTACCTGTCGCCGGTGTTCGCCGTGCTGTGGGGCCTGCTGTTCCTCGGCGAAGGCGTCACGCTGAAGATGCTGGCCGGCGCCTTGGGTATCATGGCCGGCATCGCACTCACCACTTACAGGCCCAAGGGTTATCCATGACCAAGGCGCTGCCCGTCATCAGCTTTCTCGCGTCGCACGGCGGTTCGTCGGCGAAGTTCCTGATCGGTGCGATGCAGAGCGGCGAACTGCAAGCCACGCCCGGCATCCTGATCGGCAACAACCGCGACTCGGCGATCCTGCATTGGTGCCTCGAACACGACATGCCGTTCCGCCACATCAGCGCCAAGACCCATCGCGGCGACGACAATGCCGACGAAGCAATCTGTTCCGTGCTGCGCGAAGCCGGTACCGACGTCGTCGTCTGCTCCGGCTACATGAAGGCGATAGGTCCGCGCACGCTGGCGGCGTTCACCGGCCGCATCCTCAACATCCATCCGGCGTTGTTGCCGAAACACGGCGGCAAGGGCATGTACGGCGATCACGTGCACGCGGCCGTGCTGGCCGCCGGCGAACGCGAGAGCGGTGCCAGCGTGCACGTCGTCAGCGCCGGCATCGACGAAGGCCCGGTGCTGCTGCAGTCGAAGGTGCCCGTGCTGCCCGGCGATACGCTGGCAACGCTGCGCGCCCGCGTGCAAGCCACCGAGCCGGCGCTCTACCTGGCGGCGATCAAAAAATTTCTCGCACACAATCCTTGACCCTGACGTTGCGTCAGCTCCGACACTGCACGCAGATCGGCAAGCATGAGGAGTGGAACGATGTCGTATTCCGTCGGCGAAGTGGCGAAGCTGGCCAAGGTCAGCATACGCACCTTGCATCACTACGACGAAATCGGCCTGCTGGTACCGTCGCATCGCAACGATGCCGGCTATCGTTTCTACACGCGCGCCGATCTCGACAAGCTGCAGTTGATCCGTTTCTACCGCACCCTCGAATTTCCGCTCGATGACATCAAGCGCATTCTCGGCGGCGGCGAGTTCGACCGCGAAGCGATCCTGCTGCAGCAACGTGAACTGTTGATGGCACGCGCCGGCGAACTGGCCGATGCCGTCACCTTGATCGACCAAACGCTGGCGTCGCTACGCGCGCCACAGGAGCAGACCATGAGCAACGCAGCAATGTTCGAAGTATTTCCCGACATGGAAGAAAGCTGGCAGACCGAAGCCGAGCAACGCTGGGGCAACACCGAAGCGTGGAAACAAAGCGCGGAACGCGCGAAGAAATACCGCAAGGAAGACTGGCTACGACTGAAACAGGAAATGGCGAAGATCTACACCGAAGCCGAACGCGTGTTCACCACCGGCGCCAGGGCCGACAGCATCGAAGCCGTCGCCTGCGTCGAAGCCGACCGGCTGATGATCCAGCAATGGTTCTACAACTGCTCGCGCAAGCTGCACGCCGCAGTCAAGCAAGGCACCAGCCAGGACCCGCGCTTCGTCGCCAACATCGATCGCAACTGCAAGGGGTTAGCGGCGTGGTTGGCCGCAGCGGCGGCGGCGAATCTGCAAGCGAACGGTGATGTGTGATTTTGCGCAGGACACCCACTGACATAAAGTCGGAAGCGGGGTGTGGAGCCAAGCGCGGCGAGCCAGTCGCGCCAAGGAGGAGCGGAAGCGACGGATGCGCGAGCTGGGGAGTCTCAGCGCTTGGAGGAACACCACGCAACCAATGAACTGACAGTGGGTGTCCTACCGCTGAATCAGACCTTCACTTCGCGAGTCCAGCCGAAGCGATCTTCCCGCTCACCCTTCTGTATCTGACACAGGATGTCATACAAGCCCTGCATCACCGGCCCCACCTTCTCACCGCTGGCGTAGAACTTGTGCCACTGACCATCGAACCACAGCTTGCCGACCGGCGACAGCACGGCCGCCGTACCGCAAGCCGCCACTTCGACGAACGCACCGACTTCCTTGCGCAAGTCGATCGGCCGTTCCTCGGTATTCATGCCCAACTCGTGTCTGGCGATGTCCATGATCGAACGACGGGTGATGCTGGGCAGGATGGCATCCGACTTCGGCGTGATCAGCGTGTTGTTGGCAAGCGAGATCACCACGTTGGCGGAACCGGCTTCCTCGATGTAGCGATGTTCGGCCGCATCGAGATACAGCGCCTCATAGGCCCCGAGCTCCTGCGCCTTCTTGGTGGCGTACAAACCGCCGGGATAGTTGGCGCCGGCCTTGACGTCGCCGGTGCCATGCGGCGCGGCGCGGTCGAAGTCCGACACCGCCAGCGAGATCACCGACAGTCCACCGCTTTTGTAATACGGGCCGACCGGACACACCATCACGCGGAATTCGTATTGCTTGGCCGGGCGCAGCCCCATGTTGGAGCCGACGCCGATCAACAGCGGCCGGATGTACAGCGATGCGCCGCTGCCATACGGTGGCACCCACGACGCATTGGCGCGCACCGCTTCCATCACACCGCGGACAAACAACTCGTCTGGCACCACCGGCATCGACAGCCGCAGCGACGTGTTGTGCATGCGTTCGGCATTCAGTTCGGCACGGAACAGCAGGATGCGGCCGTCTTTGGCGGTCTGGGCCTTGAGACCTTCGAAGCACTGTTGGGCATAATGCAGTGCCGGCGAGCCTTCGTGCAGCGTGATGAATTCCGACGTCACCAGCTCGCCGTCGTTCCAGCGGCCGTTTTCCCACTTGGCGGAGAATCGGTAGTCGGTCTTGGTGTACTCGAAGCCGAGCTTGCTCCAATCGATGGGCTGCTTGGTCACGGGCGGTCTCCGGCGGGGGGCGATTGGCGGGCGATTATAGCCACAGGCGGGCAAATAGGACACCTATGTTGACCAATTATGCGAAGCTGGCCGAAGATGCGGTTTTACGCCCCGGACCACCGGCATGACCACCCCGCCCCCATTGATCGACATCGGCCTCAACCTCGGTCACGACAGCTTCGACCATGACCGCGACGCCGTGCTGGCGGCGGCGCGCCAGGCTGGCGTCGTGCAAATGGTGCTGACCGGCACTTCGGTCGAGGCCAGCCACAAGGCCGCCGCGCTGGCCGCCGACCACCCGGGCGTGCTGTACAGTACCGCCGGCGTCCATCCGCACGAGTCCGGCCATTACGATCTCGACACCAGCGCCCGACTGCACCGCATGGCGCAATTGCCGCAGGTGGTGGCGATCGGCGAAACCGGTCTCGACTTCTTCCGCAACTATTCCAGCCCGCATCACCAGGAACAGGCCTTTACCGGGCAACTGGAACTGGCGGTGCTGACGCAGAAACCGGTGTTCCTGCACGAACGCGACGCGCATCGCCGCTTCATCGACATACTCAAACCATTCCGCCCCAAATTGAAGCGTGCGGTGCTGCACTGCTTTACCGGCACCCGCGACGAGCTGTTTGCCTGCCTCGACCTCGACCTGTACATCGGCATCACCGGCTGGGTCTGTGACGAGCGTCGCGGCCTGCACCTGCAGCAGTTGCTACAACACATTCCAGCCGATCGTCTGCTGCTGGAAACCGACGCACCCTACCTGCTGCCGCGCACGATCCACCCCAAGCCGGCCAGCCGCCGCAACGAACCGGCCTATCTGACCTGGGTGCTGGCCAAAGTGGCGGACTGCCTTGGGCGGCCGGCCGCGGAAATTGCCGAGCAGACAACTGCCAATGCCAGAGTGTTTTTCGACTTGTGATGTTGTTATAGTCCCGGGCCATGGATAAAAGAAAATTCCTTCTGTCGTTGCTGGCCACTGGCGGGGCCGCATTGGTGGCCCGGCATTATTTGCCGGACGGCACCAGCGTCCGCCTTCCGCTGACGACCGGCGGCAGCGAGCCTATCCCCGCCGAGGAAGCGCCCAAACTGGCGCAGACCGACGCCAGCGAGGAAGCCGAGTTGGAGCTGCTGCAGGAAAACGAACTGCATCCCGGCTTCCAGCATCCGGAGCGGCCGCAAAGCGCCGAAGTGGTGATCCAGCAGTTGCCGAACGAAACGCTCGACCAATACCTGGAAAAAATCCGCAACTTCGACCACGACTTCTCCAACGACATTTACCTGAGCGACACCAACGCCAAGCTGTTGCTGCCGACGCTGGCGCGACTCGAACGCGTGCAGAGTTTCGTCGGCTACGCCAACTTCAACCTGATCGGCTACGAAGAGATGCTGTTCTTCGCCCGCAACTATCCGCAGATCGGCAAGTTCGAACCGGGCGAACTGGCGTTCATGGAGGAAATCTTCAATATCGACGCCAAGACCTACGGCTTCTTCGGCGACAAGATCACGCCCGAACTGAACTATCGCATCAACGCGCGTGACGTGCAGAAGATCGAAGGCACCGGTCACTACCTGATCAAGGGCGAATCACTGAGCCGCTACCAGCAGATCCGCAAGGATGTCGGCCGCGAACTGACGCTGACGTCCGGCATCCGCAACAACGTCAAACAGATGCACCTGTTCCTGGCCAAGGCCGTGCAGTCGAAGGGCAACATGTCGCGCGCATCGCGCTCGCTGGCGCCTCCGGGTCATTCCTATCACGGCGTCGGCGATTTCGACGTCGGCAAGATCGGCCTCGGCGAGTCGAACTTCACCGCCGACTTCTCCAACACCGCCGAGTACAAACGCCTGATCAGCCTCGGCTACGTCGATATCCGCTACACCGACACCAACCGTTTCGGCGTGCGCTACGAACCGTGGCACATCAAGATCGAAGGCGATGCCCACGATCATTGTTCGCACGGCGGCAGCGGCAGCAACGCCTGCAACGCCTGAAGCCCGAACGGCCAATCCAGTTCTTCGCCTGAACCGTCCGCGCGCAGCAGCGCCAGCACCGGAATGCGCGTGCCATAGCGTTGCAGCAGTTCGTCGCTTTCGCTGATATCGACCACTTCCACCGCGATCGGCACCGGCCACGCCAATTGCGCCAGCAACGCTTCCGCCTGTTCGCACAAATGACAGGCGGCGGTGGAATAAAGGATCAGCAACGGCTCAGCCACCGCGCAGCGCCTGCAATGCCAGCACCGCGTCGCGGATCAATGCCGGACCGCGATAGATGAAGCCGCTATAGACCTGCACCAGCGTCGCGCCGGCTTGCAACTTGGCTGCCGCATCAGCGCCCTGCATCACGCCACCGACGCCGATCACCGGCAACGCGCCGCCGAGTGCCGTCGTCAACTGTTGCAGCACTTGCGTGGAAGCGGTGGTCAACGGTGCGCCGCTGAGGCCGCCGGCTTCGCCCGCCGACGGCGAGCCTTCGACGCCGGCGCGGCTCAGCGTGGTGTTGGTGGCGATGACGCCGCTGAGGCCCGACTGCAACACGGTGGCGGCGATGCCGGCCACTTCTTCCGGCGTGAGATCGGGCGCGATCTTCAGCAGCAGCGGCACATCGCGCCCATGTTGCGTTGCCAGCGCCGCGCGTTCGACTTGCAGCGTAGCGAGCAACGCCGCCAGTTGTTCGCCGAATTGCAGCGAGCGCAGGCCGGGCGTGTTCGGCGACGACAGGTTGACGACGATGTAATCGGCATACGCGTACACCTTGCGCAGGCAAGTCAGATAGTCGTTGACGGCATCTTCTACCTTGGTGGTGAGGTTCTTGCCGATGTTGACGCCGACGATGCCGCGCCACGTGCGCTGTTGCAACCGCTCGACCAGGTGATCGACGCCCTTGTTGTTGAAGCCCATGCGATTGATGATCGCGCGCTCGCGCACCAGCCGGAACAGACGCGGTTTGGCATTGCCGTCCTGCGGCTTCGGCGTGATGGTGCCGACTTCGACGAAGCCGAAACCGAGCGCACCCAGCGCATCGATGCAATCGCCGTTCTTGTCGAGCCCGGCCGCGAGCCCGACCGGATTGACAAAGCGCAGGCCGAACGCGGTGACAGGCAGTTCCGGCACCGCGGGTTTCAGCAAACCGAGCAAGCCGCAACGATGCAGCCAACGCAGACCGTTAAGCCCCAGTTCATGCGAAACTTCCGCCGGCAGCAGGAACATCAGGCAACGCAACAACGCATACAACATGGGCTATTTTCCAGGGCCGGCCGGACACAATCGCTGCACAATATAGAGAGCTGTTCCCACCGTCTCAACCGGATTTTGAAGCGGTCACTTTTCACTATAGAATCCGGCCAATTTGCTGTTGTAAGTGCTCTTCCCGCCTTCGAGCTGCCCGGCACCACTCATCAGCGCCACATCCCTCTACAAGAGAGCCTTCGCATGGCCCAGCACGCCGTCATTGCCCAACTGAAACAATGGATGAACCAGCAGATCATCGGCCAGGAAAAACTGGTCGACCGGTTGTTGATCGCGCTGTTGGCCGATGGGCATCTTCTGGTTGAAGGCGCTCCCGGCCTGGCCAAGACCAAGGCGATCAAGACATTGTCGGATGCGATCGAAGGCGACTTCCACCGCATCCAGTTCACGCCCGACCTGTTGCCGAGCGACATCACCGGCACCGAGATCTATCGTCCGGAAGACGGCAGCTTCCGTTTCCAGCAAGGCCCGATCTTCCACAACCTCGTGCTGGCCGACGAAATCAACCGCGCGCCGGCCAAGGTGCAGTCGGCACTGCTGGAAGCGATGGCCGAGCATCAGGTATCGGTCGGTCGCCAGACCTTCAAGCTGCCCGACCTGTTCCTGGTGATGGCGACTCAGAACCCGATCGAACAGGAAGGCACCTATCCGTTGCCCGAAGCGCAACTGGACCGCTTCCTGATGCACGTCACCGTCACTTATCCGTCGCTCGACTCCGAGCGTAAGATTCTGCACCTGGTGCGCGACGAAGCCCGCAACATCGAAACGCAACCGCCGACACGCGTCACGCAACAGCAACTGTTCGCCGCGCGCCAGGAAGTGCTGAACCTGCACATGGCGCAGGCAGTCGAGGAATACATCCTGCAACTGGTGATGGCGACGCGCACGCCCGATCGTTACAACGCCAAGCTGGCCGCGTGGATCGATTACGGCGCCAGCCCGCGCGGCACCATCGCGCTCGATCTGTGTGCCCGCGCCCATGCCTGGCTGAAGGGCAAGGACTTCGTCAGCCCGGAAGACGTGCATGAAGTGCTGCACGACGTACTGCGCCATCGTGTGCTGCTGAGCTTCGAAGCCGAAGCCGCCGGCGTCGATGCCGACAAGGTGCTGACGACGATCCTGGAACTGGTGCCGACCGCGTAAGGCGGGACTTGCGGAACCTTGCCGATGGCGCGCAAACGTCAACTCAATCTCGAACAGGACCAGTACCGCTGCCGCGGCGCGTTCGTGAACCTGCAACAATTGCTCGACCAGCGCCACGTCGCGCGCAATCTCGAACTCGACTATCACTCGCGCACGCGGCTCGGCATGTCGGGCACCCACATCTCGAAGATCAAGGGTCGCGGCGTCGATTTCGAGGAGCACCGCGCCTATCAGAGCGGCGACGACATCCGCACCATCGACTGGCGCGTCACCGCGCGTGTCGGCCGCCCGTTCATCAAGGTGTTCCGCGAAGAGCGCGAACGCCCGGTCATCATCGGCGTCGATCAGAGTCGCAACCTGTATTTCGGTTCGCAGGTGGCGTTCAAGTCGGTAGTCGCTGCCGAAGCGGCGGCGATCCTGTGCTGGACCACGGTCGATAACGGCGACCGCGTCGGCGGCGTCGTGTTCGGCGACACGCAACAGGAACTGGTCAAGCCGCGCCGCAGCAAGCGTTCGGCGCTGCGTTTTCTCAACTCGCTGGCCAACTACAACCAGCAACTGGTGCAGCATCACGTCGACGACGGCGAACGTCGCGGCTATCTCGGCCGCGCGCTGGAGCAGATGTGCCGCATCACCAGGCCGGGTTCCAACGTGTACCTGATTTCCGACTTCGTCGATTTCGACGACGACTGCCGCCAATACATCCAGCAGTTGGCCTTGCACAACAGCATGACCTGCGTGCTGGTGTACGACGCGCTGGAAGAACAACTGCCACGCCCCGGCCGCTACAGCATCACCGACGGCCACCACCGCAGCGTGATCGACACCGCCAGCCGCAGCGCCCGCAACAGTTGGCACGAAGGGTTCGCCAGCCGCATCGGCGCGCTGCAAGCAGTATTCACCGGCATGCAGGTGCCGCTGTTGACCATCCGCACCAACCAAATCGTCATGGAGCAACTGGAAACGTGGAAGCTAAAGACCCACTGAGCGATCTGGCGGACATCCATCTGCCGCAGCCGGTGTCCGCGTGGCCGCCGGCGCCGCTGTGGTGGATGCTGGGCGCGCTGGTGCTCGCGGTGATCGCATGGTTCTGCCTGGTCTGGTTGCGCAACTGGCAGCAGCGGCAACGCCTGCATCACGCACTCGCCGAAATCCGCGCCGCCCATGAACAGTGGCAGCAAGCCGGCGGCAACGACACCGCGCCCGCCTTGCTGCACGCCTGCAACAGCGTGCTGAAACGCGTGGCGCTGGTGCATCATCCCGAAGCCGTGGTTGCCGGCCTCAGCGGCCAGCGCTGGCTGACGTTTCTCGACGACAGCGGCGCCACCGATGCCTTCACGCAAGGCGCCGGTCAACTGCTGGCTGACGGCGGTTATCGGCGCCGGCTCGAACTCGACGAGGCCGCGGTCGCCACCTTGATCGCCGCCATCGAAAAATGGATAGCCCGGCAATACCAGCGCAAACAACGCCGCCCTGTTGCGGAACCATTGCAGGCGGTGCGCACATGATCGAATTCGTCTGGCCCTACGTACTGGCCGTGATGCCGCTGCCGCTGGTGCTGCGCTTGCTGATGCCGCGCGCCGGCATGCGCGAAGCCGCGTTGTTCGTACCGTTCTTCCGCACGCTGGCCCGGCTCGATGCCAGGCCGACGGCACGCGTGTCGCGTTCGTTCATCATCGGTCTGCTGTCGACGCTGGCGTGGATCCTGCTCGTCATCGCCGCCGCACGGCCGCAGTGGATCGGCGAACCCGTGCAACTGCCCGCGACCGGCCGCGACCTGATGCTGGTGGTGGACGTGTCCGGCTCGATGGAAGCGCAGGACATGCAGGTGGCCGGCCAGACCGCCAACCGCTTGCAGGTGGTGAAATCGGTGATCGGCGACTTCGTCAAACGCCGCACCGGCGACCGGCTCGGCCTGATCCTGTTCGCCGCGCGCGCCTACACGCAGGTGCCGCTGACTTTCGACCGCGCCACCGTCGAAAAATTATTGAACGAAGCCGAGATCGGCATCGTCGAGGAAAACGCCACCGCGATCGGCGACGGCATCGGCCTCGGCGTCAAACACTTGCAGAAGCGGCCGCAGACCTCGCGCGTGCTGATCATGTTGACCGACGGCGTCAACAACGCCGGCTCGATCACGCCGCAGCAGGCCGGCGACCTCGCACGCGAGGAAGGCGTCAAGATCTACACCATCGGCATCGGTGCCGAAGTCGCCACCACCAATTCGCTGTTCGGCCCACGTACGATCAATCCGTCCGCCGACCTCGACGAGGAATCGCTCAACAGCCTCGCCGTCAACACCGGCGGCCGTTTCTTCCGCGCCCGCGACCAGCGCGAACTCGAACGCATCTATGCCGTGCTCGACGAACTGGAGCCGGTCGAACAACAGGCGGAAACTTTCCGGCCCACCTTGTCGCTGTTCTACTGGCCGCTGGGCGCTGCCGTGGTGCTGAGCTTCCTGGTCGGCTTGCTGCGGTTGCCATGGCGCATCGCCTTCGGCCGCGATAGCGCCGAGTCGGCCACTGCCAGCGAAGGAGTGCCGACATGAGTTGGCTGCCGGCCGGTTTCGTCGAGAACTTCCACTTCCTGCGGCCGCTGTGGCTGTATGGGCTGATTCCGGCGCTGGTGCTGGTATTGCTGTTGCGCCTCGCGCAAACCGCGCGCAACAACTGGGTACGCGCGATCGACGCCACACTGCTGCCCTACCTGCTCGACAAGAAAATGACGGCGGCGCAAACGCTGCCGCTGTACGGCCTGCTGCTGGCGTGGCTCCTCGGCGTCGTCGCGCTGGCCGGGCCGGTGTGGCAGAAGGCCCCGGTGCCGGTGCAGCGCAAGCAGGACGCCGTCGTCATCGTGCTCGACCTGTCGCTGTCGATGTACGCCACCGACCTGTCGCCCAACCGCGCGACGCGCGCGCAGCGCAAGATCATGGACATCCTCAACTTCCGCCGGCAGGAAGGCCAGACCGGACTCGTCGTCTATGCCGGCGACGCCCACGCAGTGACGCCGATGACCGACGACGTCGAGACCATCAGCAACCTGGTGCCATCGTTGCAACCGAACATCATGCCGGTGCCCGGCAGCGATCCCGCCGCCGGCGTCAAGCTGGCGCTGGAACTGCTGAACAATTCCAAGCTGCCGAACGCCCGCATCCTGCTGCTGACCGACGGCATTACCAACAGCGACATCGACAGCATCACGTCGCTGGTTGCCGGCAGCGGCAACACGCTGTCGGTGATCGGCTTCGGCACCGATGCCGGTTCGCCGGTGCCGATGGGCCAGCAGGGTTATCTGCGCGACGACAACAATGCCATCGTGATCCCGCGGCTCGAACGCGGACCGCTGCAACAATTGGCCGCCGCCAACGGCGGCCAGTACACCGACGCGCAATTGACCGACGCCGACGTCACCGCGTTGCTGAAACAGGACGTGCTCGACGAGAACCAGAATCTCAAGGCAGTCGAGGATCGCAAGTTCGACGCCTGGATCGAAACCGGCCCGTGGTTGGTGCTGCTGGTGCTGCCGCTGGCGGCGCTGGCGTTCCGCCGCGGCTGGGTATTCGTGCTGCTGGTAGGCGTATTGATGGCGCCGTCGCCGAAGACCTACGCGTGGGAATGGCGCGACCTGTGGGAGCGCAAGGACCAGCAAGGCAGCAAGGCCTTCGACGGCGGCGACTACGCCGGTGCCGCCGCCCGCTTCAAGGATCCAGGCTGGCGCGCCGCCGCCGAATACCGCAACGGCGATTTCCAGGGCGCGGTCAACGATCTCACGCCGCTGGGCGACGCCGAATCCAACTACAACCGCGGCAATGCGTTCGCCAAGCTCGGCCAATACGAGTCTGCACTCGCGTCGTATAACCAGGCGCTGGCGCAAAATCCCGATCACGCCGATGCCAAACACAACAAGGAAATCATCGAGAAACTGCTGAAGCAGCAACAGGAACAGAAAGACAAGCAGAACCAACAGTCCGGCGACGAAAAGCAGCAGCAGAAAGACAAGCAGAACCAGGACCAGCAGAACCAGAATCAAAACCAGGATCAGCAGAACCAGCAACAACAGCAGCAACAGAACCAACAGCAGCAGAACCAGCAAAATCAGCAGAACAAACAAGACCAGCAGAAGCAGGATCAACAGCAGCAACAAAACGACGAAGACAAGCAGGACAAGAACGAGAAGAAGAAACCGGAACAGCAGAACGCCAAGACCCAGCGTCCCAACGAAGAAGAACAGGCGATGCAGCAGTGGCTGATGCGCATCCCCGACGATCCGGGCGAATTGCTGCGCAACAAGTTCCGTTACCAGAGTCAGCAACAGCTGATGAAGCAGTTGCAACGCCCCGGCACCGGTGCCGGCGGGAGGAAACAATCATGGTGAAACCACTCTTGTTGCGACGGTTCGCCGCGCTGCTCTCGCCGTTGTTGGCGTTGTTTATGGCATTGTCGCTGTCGGCATTGGCACCGTTGGCGCTCGCCCAGCAGCAGAAGGCAGCGCCGGTGCAGGCCTTCGTCGACAGCACCCGCGTCACCATCAACGACGTGATCACGCTGACGATACGGCTCGATGCCAGCATGGGCAACGAGCGCCCCAGCTTCACCGGCCTCAACAAGGATTTCGAACAGGTCGGCGGTCTCAGTTCGCGCAGCACCTATACCAACGTCAACAACAACATCCAGTCCTGGACCGAATACAGCATCACGCTGCGGCCGCTCAGTATCGGCACGCTGACGATTCCGGCGTTCCGCGTCGGCAGCCAGAGCACCGACCCGATCAAGATCGCCGTCACCGAGGCCAGGACCGGCACCGGCGGCAGCAGCGACGAAGTATTCCTGCGCACGTCGCTCAGCAAGAAGGAAAGCTACGTGCAGGAACAATTGATCTTCACCGCCCGCGTCTATTACTCGATCGGCCTCGATCAGGGCGCCAAGCTGAGTGCGCCGGAAGTGGAGAACGCCGTGGTGCAGCAGCTTGGCACCGACAACAACCTGCAGGAAGTGGTCAACGGCATCAGCTACAACGTGGTCGAGCGCCGCTACGTGATCTTCCCGCAGCAGAGCGGCACCATGAAGGTACCGCCGCTGCACTTCAGCGCCACCGTCGGCCATCTCGGCGGCATCAACCGTTTCTTCAGCAGCCCGCGCACCGCGATCCGCGAGATTGAACTCAACAGCGAACCGCTCAGCGTCAACGTCAAGCCGCAACCCGACAGCTTCGACGGCACCACCTGGCTGCCGGCCACCGGCGTCAAGCTGGAAGAATCCTGGAGCGGCAACCTCAACGACGTCCATGTGGGCGACGCCGTCACCCGCAACGTCACTACCACCGCAGCCGGACTCAGCAGCTCGCTGCTGCCCGGCATCGCCTACAAGGACATGAACGGTCTGCGCTTCTATCCCGACCAACCGGTGCGCAGCGACAGCGCCAACGCTGACGGCGTCACCGGCACCCGCAAGGAAAGCTCGGCCATCGTCGCGTCGCAGGCCGGCGATTTCGTGATCCCGGAAGTCAAAATGCCGTGGTGGAACACCAAGACCGACCGCATGGAATACGCCACGCTGCCGTCGCGCACGATCAAGGTGCTGCCGGCACTCAATGCGCTCGATGCCAACAGCGTGTCGCCCTCCGCCGCTTCGCCGGCGCTGAAAGGCGCCGATGGCGGCAATGGCGGTGCCCAGATCGGCGCCATCGGCAGCAACCCGCTGTGGATCAGCACCACGGTGCTGTTCGCGGTGTTGTGGATCGCCACCAGCTTCATGTTGCTGCGCAATCGCCAGCAACTGGCGTATGCGGAAACCACCGGCACCGCCAACATCGCGGTACGCATGCCGGATGCCGTCAGCGGCAAGACGGCAACCGCGGTAACGCCGCCGAGCGCCGACACCGCGCTGCGGGTGCTGAAGACCGCGTGCGAGAACCGCCACCTCGGCGATATCCGCAAAGCCGCGTTGAAATGGGGACAGGCCGTGTTCGCCGACCAGGATCTGCTGACGCTGGACCAACTGGCGGCAGACTGCGGCGATGCCAACCTGGCGTCACTGCTGCAACGGCTCGATCAGGCGTTGTACGGCAACGGCGATGCCGGCACCTTCGACGCCAAAGGCTTGTACGAACGCGTCGCACTGTTGCACAAGCAAGGTTTCAAACGCAGCGGCAACGGCGGCAAGTACGCGTTACCTCCGCTGTACAAGTAGGGGCACGCCACGGCGTGCCCTGTCGATAAGCAAGCGCATCGAGGGAATACGACGATGGTGACAAAACACTGGCGGCATCTCTTGGCCGCTGTCGCGCTGGGTTTGGTGGCGTCGGACGAGCTCAGCGCACAGGACGGCAAAGCACTATTCACCCAGTTGTGCTCCACCTGCCACGAAGGCGGCAACGAACGTGCGCCCCGGGTGGAAGTGCTGCGGCAACTGGCACCGGAACAAGTGCTCGCCGCGCTGGAAACCGGTTCGATGATCACGATGGCCGCGCACAAGGGCACGGCGGATCATCGCGCCATTGCCGAATATGTCACCGGCAAACCCTTTGGCAAACCGCTCGACACCACGCCACCGGCCGCGGCGATGTGTGCGCAAACCGCAACGCCGAAAGCCTGGACCAATCCCGCGTCAGCTGACGTATCACAGACGAACGCGTGGAACGGCTGGGGCGTCACCTCCTCCAATGCCCGCTTCGCCAATCGCACAGTCGCAGGTCTGACCGCCGCCGACGTGCCGAAGCTGAAAGTGAAATGGGCGTTTGCGTTCCCCGGCGATCTCAGCGCCAGCGCGCAACCGGCCGTGGTCGGCAGCCGAGTCTTCGTCGGCAGCGCCGGTTCGCTGTTCTATTCGCTGAGCGCAGCGACCGGCTGCATTCATTGGTATTTCAAAACCGCGGCGCCGGTACGCGGCGCGCCCAGCGTCGGTAGCATCAAGACTGCCAGCGGCGCACGCTACGCGGTGTTCGTCGGCGATCGTGCCGCCAATTTGTATGCACTGGATGCGTTGACCGGTGAAGTGATCTGGCGGAAAAAAGTCGATGAACATCCGCTGGCGCGCATCACCGGCTCGGTGATGTTGTATCAAGGACGCATTTATCTCGGCACTTCATCGGGCGAAGAAGTCGGCGCGACTACCGCCGGCTACGAATGCTGCAAATTCCGCGGCAGTGTGATGGCGGTGAATGCCGACACCGGCGAGCCGGTATGGAAAACCTATACCGTGGATGAACCCCAACCGACCCGCAAGGACAAGAACGGCGTGCAACTGTGGGGGCCGTCGGGCGCGCCGGTGTGGTCGAGCCCCACCATCGATCCGCTGCGGCGCGCGGTGTATGTCACCACCGGCGACAACTACAGCGATCCAGCCACGACCACCAGTGACGCCTTCCTCGCGTTCGATCTCGACACCGGCAAGCTGCTGTGGTCGCGGCAGATGACGGCCAACGATGCCTACAACAGCGCCTGCCGCATGACCGATACCACGGCGTGCCCTGCCACCAACGGGCCCGATTTCGATTTCGCGTCGTCATCGATCCTGGTCGATCTCGGTCAAGGTCACCGCGTGCTGGTGGCCGGCCAGAAGTCCGGCTTCGTGCATGCCGTCGATCCCGATCACGACGGCGCGCTGCTGTGGTCGGTGCGGCTCGGCAAGGGCGGCACGCTGGGCGGCATTCAATGGGGTTCGGCGGCGGACAACAAAAATATTTATGTCGCGTTATCCGACATGGGCCGCATCGTCGTACAAGGCAATCCGAACACCGACGTCGATCCCAAGGCCGGCGGCGGCATGTTCGCGCTGAAGCTGGGCACGGGCGAAACCGCGTGGCACACACCGCCGGCCGATTGCGGCCTGCGCGCGCGTTGCAGCCCGGCGCAGCTCGCCGCAGTCAGCGCCATCGACGGCATTGCCTTCTCCGGCTCGGCCGACGGTCATCTGCGCGGCTATTCGACGCGTGACGGCAAAGTCGTGTGGGATTTCGACAGCGTGCGCACCTACGAAGCCGTCGGCGGCCTCACCGGCCGCGGCGGCTCGATGGACGGCCCCGGCCCGGCCATTGCCGGCGGCATGCTGATCGTCAACTCCGGTTACATCGGCAACGGCGAAATTCCGGGCAATGTGTTGCTCGGGTTGTCGGTCGACGGCAAATAGCAATGCAGGAGCCGGCGGCAACGCTGCTTGCCGCCAGCTTCATGCAACCAACTTCTTACTTGACGCTGTAACCGCGCCCCTGCAAGCAAGCCGTTTCCGCCCGATGGTAATTGGCGCGCTTGGCGTCCATGTCGGCGGCGCCGAGATTTTTCGGCGGTTGCGTGGGATCGAAGCCGGTTTGATCCGCGGCCCAGCGATAGCATTCGTAACGATCGGTGGACTGCTGCGCTTCGGTCTGGTTCTTGGTCGGATACACGTACAAGTCATCGTTGACGGTCGAGGTCGCAATGGTTTCGGCGTTGGCCGGCGGTTCGGTGATGACGTAGCCGTTCTGTTGCGGCGACCACAGGTAATACGCGTCATTGGCGTAGTAATACGGCACGCCGCGCATCCACAGCGTCGTATAGAACGGCGGCAGGATGGGCACCACCAACCCGATCGGCGGCGCAACCACGATGTAGCGCCCGCGGTCTGCGCGATACCAGGCACCGCCATGGAAATAATACGGCGTGCCGCGGAATACGACGCTGACGCGTTCCCGCGGCAATTCGGCGATGACGGCACCGCGCGCCGGGTAGTAATGATCGTGGTTGAAGCGATGGTCGAAAACCTGGCCTCGCAGCGGTTCGCCATGCTCCGGCCCCCGGTGCGGTTGCGCGAAAGCGGCGGCACTGATGGCACACAGCAAAATTGTTTGGGCGGCACGAAGCGACCACTGGGAACGAATGCTTTTCATGTTGACCTCCTCGATGATCCTGCTCTGATCATTTCACCGTATAGCCGCGGCCTTCGAGGCAGGCGCTCAAGGCCCGGCGATAACCGTTGGACTGTTGTTCCATACGCGCGTTCAGTTGGTTGTCGCGCTGGTCGTAGCGCTGCTGGATGCGCGCGGTCTGCTCCTGCTGCGACGCATCCGCCGCGGCGCCGATGATGGCACCGGCAACGGCACCGACCACGGCGCCGGCGCCGGAATCGTGGCGCCCCGCGGTAGCCGAACCGATGATGGCACCGGCGATCGCTCCAGTAGCCGTGCCCGCTCCCGGCGGCGTGGTCGAAACCACTTGCACCCGTTGATGCGGCGCCAACCTGGTCTCGCTCGGATCGTAACCGGATTGCTTGACGGCCCACTGATGACATTCGTAACGATCGCGATCCAGTTGCGCATCGCTTTGGCCGTTGTTGGGATAGACGAACACCTGGGTTGCCGGTGCCGCGGTGGCCGGCAACGATGCATCAATCGGCGGTACGGTGACGACGGGCTGTGTTACGCAGCCACCAATCAGGGCGGCAGCGGCAACAGCAACTGCGAGAGAAAGCGTGCGGGTAATTTTCGTCATGAGACACTCCGAAAAATCCGTATGGATGGACGAAGCTGAAGCTACGACAAAGAATGATTCCGGTGTTGACCAAAATCAATAGCGGAATTCAAGTCTGCGACGCGATACGCATCTCCTTTAATCCGGCGTTCATATAAACAAGGGCACGCCGTGGCGTGCCCCTGCATTTATGGCAAAGAAACGTCAGAAAAAAATCACGCCGACTTGAGGAACTTCTGCGCCACCACGCCGTTGATCGGAATCTGGCGGGTTTTCATCGCTTCCGGAATTTCGCGTTCCAGATCGACGTGCAGCAAGCCGTTGCTCAGACTGGCGCCGGTCACCTTGACGTGATCGGCCAGGCGGAACTGGCGTTTGAAGTTGCGTTCGGCAATGCCCTGATGCAGGTAGGTACGCTTGGTGGTGTCACTAGCCTGTTCCTGCTTGGCGGCGGCCACCGTCAGCAT
>DATJXP010000395.1:0-5182 GCA_035500035.1 Candidatus Acidiferrum sp.
ATCGGCATCATGAACATCATGCTGGTATCGGTGACCGAACGTACGCGCGAGATCGGCATCTGCAAGGCCATCGGCGCCAAGCGGCACCAGATCCTGATGCAGTTCCTGTTCGAATCGCTGTTGCTGTGCCTGCTGGGCGGACTGGTCGGCCTGGTGATCGGCTACGGCATCGGTGCGCTGGCGGCCGCGAACATCGACAACTTTCCGAAGGCGGTAGTACCGCTGTGGGCGGTGTTGCTCGCGTTCGGTTTCTCGGCGGTGGTGGGCCTGGTGTTCGGCATCATGCCGGCGGCCAAGGCGGCCAACCTGGATCCGATCGAAGCGCTCCGCTATGAATAATTCCGTCCAATCGTGAACGAGGGAGTCCGTCAATGAGCTTTTTCCCCCTGGTACTCGGCTTCGTACTGTGCATCTCCGCGATGGGGATGTTCTTCGACTATCGCAAGCAGCAGATGAAAATGATGATGAAGATGAACGAAATGGAACAAGGCGCGGTGCAGAAGGAGCTCCAGGACATCAAGCAACGACTGGTGGTGCTGGAGCGCATCGTCACCGACAAGAACTATTCCCTGCACGAAGAATTCAGCTCGTTGAAGGACAAATGAACGACTGATAGTTGCGGCGGCGTTCGCTCCCCGGCGGCGCCGCTGCCTTTTTCCGCACACTTCGCACAAAAGAGGTGCATCAGGCACCATTGCGTGGCGATAATTTTTCTTTACTTTCATCAGGTTGCTGCCGTTAACCAGCTTGTGCGACCCGCAAACCAGGACGCGGTCGCGTTGTCATCACTGCAGCGAGCTTGTCATGAATGCACCCCTGATTCTGTCGCAATGGACAGAGCGGTCCGAACGCGAACAAATGCTGGAAATGCTGTTGTCCGCGCTCGAAGGCATGGTCTATCGCTGCCGCGTCGATGCGCATTGGACGATGGAGTTCGTCAGCCGCGGCTGTCACAAACTGACCGGTTACCGGCCGGAGCAACTGCTCGGCAACGCCTGTCTTTCGTACGACGACCTCACGCATCCGGCCGACCGCGAACGCGTGCACAGCGATATCCGCGCCGCGTTGGCCAAGGGTGCGCCGTTCGAACTCGAATACCGCATCCAGCATGCCGACGGTTCGGTCAAATGGGTGTGGGAACGCGGCGCGGCATTGATCAGTCTCGACGGCGGCCCGCAACTGATCCACGGTTTCATCCAGGACATCACCGACCGTCACCTGCACGAGCGTGCCTTGCGCAAGGCCGAGCAGCGCTATCGCAGCATCTTCGAGAACGCCAATGAAGGCATCTTCCAGACCACGGTCGATGGTCTCTACCTCGACGTCAACCCGGCATTGGCGACGATCTATGGCTACCAATCGCCGCAGGCGCTGATCGAGGCGCTCGACGACATCGGCCAGCAGTTGTACGTCGAACCCGGCCGGCGCGACGAGTTCATCCGCCAGATGGCGCAGCACAGCTCGGTGACCAATTTCGAATCGCGCGTGTTCCGCAAGGACCGCTCGATCATCTGGATTTCCGAGAACGCACATGCCGTGTACGACGCCGAAGGCCACATGCTGTATTACGAAGGCACGGTCGAGGACATCACGCAGCGCAAGGAATACGAGCAGCGCATCGCCTGGCAGGCCACGCACGATGCACTGACCGGGCTGCCCAACCGTACCTTGCTGAGCGAGCGCATCGAAACCGCCATCCTCGAAGCCGGCCGCCAGGACGGCAACTTCGCCGTGGTGTTCATCGATCTCGACAACTTCAAGACCGTCAACGACACCATGGGACACCAGGCCGGCGACGTATTGATCCGCAAGGTGGCGGAACGACTGCAACTGGCGCTGCGCACCGGCGACACGGTGGCGCGCATCGGCGGCGACGAGTTCGTGTTGCTGCTGCGCGAGATCCAGGTCGATTACACGGTGCTGTCGAAACTGATGGATCGCTTGCTGGCCGTGATCAGCGAACCCTACATGTTGGGCGAACACGATTTCACGCTCGGTTGCAGCATGGGCATCAGCCTGCATCCGGCCGACGGCATGAACGCCGAAACCTTGCTGCGTCATGCCGACATCGCGATGTACCAGGCCAAGGAAGCCGGTCGCAACAACTACCAGTTCTTCACCGAAGAATTCAATCGCAGCGTGATGGAAAGCCACGAACTGGAGAAGCAACTGCGCTACGCACTGGCGCAGCAAAGTCTGGAATTGCATTACCAGCCCATCGTCGATGCGCACAGCGGCCTGCCGGTGAAGGCGGAGGCCTTGTTGCGCTGGCAAATGCCGGAACGCGGTTACGTCTCCCCTGCCCGCTTCATTCCGATCGCGGAAAAGACCGGGCTGATCGAAGCCATCGGCAACTGGGTGCTGGATGCAGTGTGCCGGCAACTGGCCGAATGGGCGCGTGCCGGACTCGGCCCGCCGGTGATTTCGATCAACATGTCGCCGCGCCAGTTCAATCACCCCAACCTGGCCGAGCGCATTTGCGCCGTACTCGAACGCCATGCGATCGACCCGGCCTGGCTCGAAATCGAAATCACCGAAAACTGTCTGGCACGCGACAAGCGCAAGTTCCTGCAGATCCTGGCCGAGCTGCGCCTGCTTGGGCTCAAAGTCGCCATCGATGATTTCGGCACCGGCTATTCCAACATCGGCTATCTGAAGACGATGCACTTCTCGTCATTGAAGATAGATCGCTCGTTCATCGTTGCGGCCGAGACCGACGACAACCACCGCGCGCTGTACCGCGCGATGATTTCGATGGCGCACAACCTCGGGCTGGGCGTAGTGGGAGAAGGCGTCGAGACCGAAGCGCAGGCGGCGTTCCTGCAGTCGATAGGCTGCAACCTGATCCAGGGTTATTACTTCAGCAAGCCGTTGCCGGCATCAGGCTTCGTGCATTACTGGCGCGAGCGTCAGGCCGGGAAGCCGTAGAAAGTCTTGGCGTTTTCACCCAGGATCTTGCGGCCGACGGCTTCGTCGCTGACGCGATCGGTCAACCACTTGATGGTGTCGGCATACGGGAACCGGTTTTCGTGGCCGACGAACGGACAATCGCTGGCCCAGAACAAACGGTCGGGACCGAGTTCGTCGAGAAACCCGAAGAAATGTTCTTCCGCGCGTTGGCCGATGCGGTAACCGCAGGAGACTTTCATCCAGCTCTTGCCGCGTTTGACCGACGCGGCCAGCGCGCGGTAGCCGGCGCTGCCGACCGGTTCATCCGGAGCCGGACGGCCCAGATGATCGACCACGATGTTCAGCCCCGCCTTCTCCAGGATCGGCAACAGATCCGGCAGGTGCTTGCCGTCGATGTGCGGATGCACGTGCCAGCCGGCATCGGCGATCTGGTGCAACAGTTTCTGGTAATCGGGCGTGGTGATGTCCGGCACTTCCGGCAAACCGATGAACGGCAACCGCACGCCAAGAATGCCGTTGGCACTCATGTGCTTGAAGTCGTAGGTTTTGCCGGGATGCAAAATCACGGTGCCACGCAAGCGTGGATGCTTGCCGACGGACTCAATCGTGTAATCGTTGTAATCGCCCCACGGACTGGCGGCGGCGATGACGCCGTACTCGATGCCGTGCTGATCGAGCACGGCCATGTACTGCTCGACGGTATAGCTGTACTTGGGTGCGTGCCGCGGGTTGTCGATCAGCGGCATGCTTTGCAGGAACAGGTGGGCATGGGTATCGACCAGCGGGATGCGCCAGTCACGGGAAGTCGTCATCGTCGTTCCTTATGGTTTGATGGCGTCACGATAAACGCTGTCATCGATCAGCGTGGCCAGTTGTTCGCGCGTGCGCGGCGCACGCGTGGTTTCGCGCGCCACCCACTTGTCTTCCTCGGCCATCACGTCGAGCAGGTCGGCGGCCGGCTTGGCGGGATAGGCATGATGCGGCCAGGCATGCTGCACGACTGCTTCGGCGTAACCCGAGCTCTTCGCCACCAGCGGCCACGCCAGCTGCGGGTTCTTGTTCAACTGGTCGCTGGCCGTTATCAATGCCCGCACGAAGCCGACGATGCGCGCGCGGCGGACCGGGTCGGCCAGCGCGGCAGCCGTGGTGTTCAGATTGAATGCTTCGCGATAGATGCCCTTGCCGGAAAATTCGATCGCGTCGTTGCCGACCGACTCTACGGCATAGTCGGCGCCCGGTTCCCAGATCGTGATCGCATCGAGACCCTGCTCGGTCAACGCGGTCTTGTATTTGTCGAGCGCCGTCAGCGGCACGACCGTGACGTCGGCATCGGACAAGCCGACCGTACCCAGCATCTTGTGCAGAAAGTACGCCGACGAGGTATTGGGAATGGTGCCTATCTTCTTGCCTTTCAGATCAGCCAGCCTGGTGATGCCAGCCGAACGCTTGCCGACGATGCGGTAGAGGCCGTCGGACACGGTGAGAATGATGCGCAGATCGGGATGCAGCAACGACTGCCGCAGTGCCTGCGTTTCGGCATTGGTCGTCACTTCCGCGAGTACCCCGCCGTTCGGCGTGGCCCACAGGTTGGGAATGCCGCCGTTGCTGATTTTGGCAGGCCCGGCGTAGATGCCCCGCTCCACCGCTACCAGCACCGGCGCCAGTTCTATCGTCGTGGTATTGCCGAACACCTGTAACGGTTCGTTGGCATTGCCCTGCGCAATGACCGACAACGGCAGCACGGTCATCAGCGCGAGCGTCACCGCAACGCGCCACTGCATCATGGGGGTTTTCATGTTGGTCTCCTTGTCAGTCGAGCCAGACGCGTGCATTGCGGAACATGCGCAGGGTCGGCCCGTCTTCGCCCCAAGCCGGATCGCGCCAGCTGTTGGTGACGGCGCGGAACACGCGCTCCGGATGCGGCATCATGATAGTAAAACGGCCGTCGCGGCTGCACAGTCCGGCAATGGCATACGGCGAACCATTGGGGTTGAACGGAAACTGCTGCGTCAGCTTGCCGTAGTTATCGACGAATTGCAGCGCCACGGTGCCGCTCTCGACGGTTTGTTGCAGTGCGGCGGCCGATTTGAATTCGGCCCTGCCCTCGCCATGCGCAACCGCGATCGGAAACCGCGAACCTTGCATGCCGTTGAACAACACCGATGGCGATTGCGGTACTTCGACCATCACGGTGCGGGCTTCGAACTGCTCCGACGTATTGCGCACGAAGCGCGGCCAGTGGTCGGCACCCGGGATCAGATCGCGCAGGTTC
>DATJXP010000396.1:0-2587 GCA_035500035.1 Candidatus Acidiferrum sp.
CAGGTAAATGATGGCCAACACCACCAGGATCGGCAGCTCGTTCAACAAGCGCAGCATGCGTGACGATGGCAGCGCGGCGGTTCCTTGTTTCAGCATGCGGCCGCAAACGACGAAATACACCAGCACCAGCGCAACCAATACCAGCTTGGTGTACAGCCAGCCACCGCTGATGTTAAAGCCGAACTGAAAGCCGAACCACAGCCACAGGCCAAACGTGAAGGCGAGCCCGAACATGATGTGGCCGAAGCGATACAGCCGTTTGCCCATCAACTGCAAGCGTTCGAGCACGGCCGGTTGTTCGCGCGCTTCCGCCATATTGACGAGGATACGGGGCAGATAGAACACGCAGGCCACCCACGCCATCACGAACAGCAGGTGCAGGCTTTTGATCCAGGGATACATGGCGGCTCCAGTCGCGTCAGGATTGAGGTCAGGCGGCAGTGATCCACTGCGCGACAGTATGCACCCAGTCGGGATGCGCGTTAAGGCAGGGCACCAGCGTCAACGCGTCGCCACCGGCGGCCTTGAAGGTGGCGGCGCCCTGGATTTCGATTTCTTCCAGTGTCTCCAGGCAATCGGTGACGAAGGCCGGACACAGCACCAGCAAGTTTTTCACGCCGCGCGCCGCCAGCGCCTTCAGCTCCTGCTCGGTGTAGGGTTCCAGCCACTTGGCGCGGCCGAGTCGCGACTGGAAGCTGACCGAATATTGCTCCGGCCGCAGCCCCGTTGCCTGCACGAACAATTCGGTGGTGCGCAACACTTGATGGCGATAGCAGGTGGCATGCGCCGGCGACGGCCGCTGACAGCAGTCGGCACTTTGCAGGCAATGCGATCCAGTGGGGTCGGCCTTGGTGACGTGCAGTTCGGGCAGACCGTGATAACTGAACAGCACGTGGTCGAAGCTGCCAGCCAGCCAGGGCTGTGCACTGGTGACGAGGTTGCGGATGTAATCCCGTTGGTCGTAGAACGGTTTCGGTATCAGCAGTTTTGTCGCCAGGCCGCGTGCGGCGATCACGCGTTCGGCTTCCTTCACCGTGGTCAGCACCGTGCTCTCGGCGTAATGCGGGTACAGCGGCAGCAGCAGGATTTCGTTGACGCCGGGTTGTGTCGCCAGTTTCAACAGTTCGCTCTCGATGGACGGCGAGCCGTAACGCATTGCCATCGCCACCGGCAACGACACTTGCTGCTGCACTTGTTGCAGCAACTGCATCGACAGCACTACCAACGGCGAGCCCTGCGGGGTCCAGATGCTCTGGTAGGCATGGGCCGAGCGCGCCGGACGCTTGGGCAGCACGAACAGGCTGACGATCAGACGCCGCAGCAACCATGGCAGTTGGATGACGTAAGGGTCCATCAGGAATTGATCGAGATAGCGGCGCACCGACGGAACGTCGGGCTGGTCGGGCGAGCCGAGATTGACGAGCAGTACTGCGCGGGAATTCATGTGATCCAATAAAACAACGGGGGACGTAAACGTGGCAAATGTTATAGCTTTATAACACTTGTTGTAGTTACCCGACACCGGCAGCCCGGCATGACCACGATCGAGACGCAGGCAGGCAACGACCGGATCAAAGTCGGCGTCAGCGCCTGCCTGCTGGGTCAGCAAGTGCGCTACAACGGCGGCCACAAGCACATGGAGCTGTTGACCCGGGAGCTGGCCAATCATTTCGAGTTCGTACCGACCTGTCCCGAACTGGGCGCCGGCATGGGCGTGCCGCGGGCGCCGATCAGGCTGGTCGGCGATGCGGCGGCACCGCGCGCCGTGCAAGTGGAAGCTCCATCAATCGACTTCACCGAACCTTTGCAACGATACGCCAGGCACCGCGTGCCCGAACTGCACGACCTGTGCGGCTACGTGTTCATCAGGAATTCGCCGAGCTGCGGGCTGTTCCGCGTCAAGGTCTATCGCGACGACGGCATGCCGCAGCCGCAGGGCAGGGGACTGTTCGCCGCTGCGCTGACGCAGGCGTATCCGCTGCTGCCAGTCGAGGAGGACGGTCGTCTCAACGATCCGGTGCTGCGTGAAAACTTCATCACCCGCGTGTTCGCGATGCATGAATGGCGGCAGTTGTGCGCGCGCGGCCTGACCGCGGCCGGGCTGATCGACCTGCACTCGCGCTACAAGTACACGCTGATGGCGCATGCGCCGCAGGACTATGCGCAACTGGGCCGGTTGCTGGCCGACGCCGGCAGGCACGATCCGGAGGAATTGGGGCCGCGTTATTTCGAACGCATGATGCAACTGTTGCAGCGCAAGGCCACGCGCAAAACCAACACCAATGTACTGATGCATCTGCAGGGCTATCTGAAACAGCGCCTGCAAGCGCAGGAGAAGCGCGGCCTCGGTGCCGTCATCGAGCATTACCGGCAAGGCATCGTGCCGCTGATCGTACCGGTGACGTTACTTAAGCATTACTTCCAGGTGCATCCAGACCCTTACATCAGCCGCCAGGCTTTCTTCCAGCCTTATCCGGATGAGCTGGGCCTGAGGAATGCGGTGTGAGCATAGCCCTGCACTGGTTTCGCAACGATCTGCGCGTTGCCGACAATCCCGGGCTCGCCGCGGCTGCGGCCAGTGGCATGC
>DATJXP010000397.1:0-6958 GCA_035500035.1 Candidatus Acidiferrum sp.
AACTGACGCCCGAGCAGCAAGCCCAGCGCGCCGCACGGCAACAAACCCGCGCCGATCGCCTGAATCGCCAGGACCAGGGCCGGATCACCGACGATCAAGTGCCGCAGGGCATGCGGCGCGTGACGACGCCGTTCGGTGACCGATTGGTACCGAATCCGAATCCTTGATGAGCGCCGCCGCGCCGCAGGCTGAGGGTTTACGCCTCAGCGTTTCGCTTGTCTGCTATCGCTCCGATCACACCCTGTTGCGACGCACGCTCGACAGTCTGAGCATGGCGTTGCAAAAACCGGAAAGCATGCAGTTCACGACTCGACTGACTGTGATCGACAACGGTCAACAAGCGCAGTCCCTGCGTCAACTGCTCGATGACGACGGGTGGTCGCAAGCAACGCTGATCGCCAATGCCGACAATGTCGGTTTCGGCAAGGCCAACAACCAGGCAATCCGCTCGGCCGTCAGCGATTTTCACCTGGTGTTGAATCCGGATGTGGAGCTGGCCTCGGATGCGCTGCAAACCGGGCTCGACTATCTCTTGCAACATCCAAACGTCGCCGCAGTGTCGCCTGCGTGTTGCAACGCAAGCGGTGACGAAGAGTCGTTGTGCAAACGCTACCCGTCGTTGCGCGTGCTGCTGTTGCGTGGCTTTGCTCCGCGGTGGTTGAAGCAGATGTTCAATACGCTGCTGGCCCGTTATGAATGCAAGGATCTGCTGGCGAAGGGCAAGCCGACGGCAATGGAGTTGATCAGCGGTTGCTTCATGCTGTGCCGCACCGCTGCCTTGCAACGTGTCGGTGGTTTCGACGAGCGCTATTTTCTGTACTTCGAGGATTTCGCGCTGTCGCGTGCGTTGGCGACGCAGGGAGAACTGCATCACGTGCCGGCCTGCAAAATCACGCATCACGGCGGTCACGCGGCCAGAAAAGGGCTGCGCCATATTTTGATGTTTGCGCGTTCGGCCGCGCGCTTCTACGATCAATTCGGCTGGAAGCTGTGGTGAGCGCAATGGATACATCGCGCAACATTCTGGTAACCGGCGCCAGCGGTTTCGTCGGCGCGCAACTGGTGCCGTTGCTGTTGCAGCGCGGCCATCGCGTTACCGTCGTCACGCGCTCACCCGAACATCTGCAACGACATGCGTGGTCAGCGGTCGTAACAATCGTTGTCGGCGATCTGACCGACGCCAATATTTGCGAGCAAGCAGTCGTCGGCATGGATGTCGTATTGCATCTGGCCGGTCTGGCCCATGTCGGTGCCAGCGCTGAACAACACCGTCAGCATAACTATCTTGCCACGCAGCGACTGGCGCAGGCAGCGCAGCGCGCCAGCGTGCAAGTCTTCGTGTACCTCAGCAGTTGCAAGGCGCGGTATCCCGCGCATTCGGCCTATGGCTATTACAAACTGGCCAGCGAGCGATTCCTGCTGGCACAAACGGAATCGATGCGAGTAGTGTGTTTGCGCCCCGGCGTGATTTATGGTCAGGACATGCGCAACAACCTGCGCACGTTGTGGCAATTGCTGCAACGGCCGGTGCTGCCGGTTTTCGTCGGTTCCACCAATACGCTGTGCATGATCGGCGTCGGCGATTGCTGCCGAGCCGTCGTCGCTGCCATGGAACAGTCCGCGTTGGCAGGGCAGGCCTGGGATCTGACCGACGGCGAGCGCTACACGTTGAATGCCCTCGTCGGCAGAATCCGCCAGGCCCGCCAATTGCCGTTGCCGTGGCTGAATCTGCCGGCTCCGCTGGTATGGCCGGTGTTTGCGCTGGCCAGTCTGATCCCGGCCTTGCGGCGACGTGGACTGGGGCTCAACACCTGGCGTGCGCTATTTCGGGAAAATTACCCGGTCGATAACCGCTTTGCCGAGGCCAGCGGGGTGTGGCCTGCGACCACGCTGTACCAGATAATGCCGAACCTGAGCGACAGCTGATTCACAGCTGATCCAAAGCAGATTCAAAGCAGATTCAAAGCAGATTCAAAAAAGCTGAGTAGCCAAGGAGCTTACGTGATCAAGAAGGGCATCATCCTGGCCGGCGGTTCCGGCACGCGCCTGCATCCGATTACCGCGGTGGTCAGCAAGCAGCTGCTGCCGGTGTACGACAAGCCGATGATTTACTACCCGCTGGCCACGTTGATGCAGGCCGGCATCCGCGACATCCTGATCATCACCACGCCGCAGGACGCTCCGCTGTTCCAGAACCAGCTGCGCGACGGCAGCCAATGGGGCATCAATCTGCGCTATGCCCAGCAGCCGAAGCCGGAAGGGTTGGCGCAGGCTTTCATCATCGGTGAGCAGTTCGTCGGCAAGGACAGCGTCTGCCTCGTGCTCGGCGACAACATCTTCTATGGCAGCAACATCGAACAGAAGCTGCAAGCGGCGGTGAAGCGCAAGAGCGGCGCCAGCGTGTTCGCCTACTACGTCAACGACCCCGAGCGTTATGGCGTCGTCAGCTTCGATGCCGACGGCAACGCCGTGAAGCTGGAAGAAAAGCCACCGAAGCCGGAGTCGAACTATGCTGTCACCGGCCTCTACATGTACGACAACCAGGTGGTCGAACTCGCCAGGAGCCTGAAACCCTCGAAACGCGGCGAGTTGGAAATCACTGACCTGAACAAACTCTATCTCGAACGCCAGGCGTTGAACGTCGAGCTGTTCGACCGTGGTACCGCATGGCTCGACACCGGCACGGTGGCGTCCCTGCTCGATGCCGCCAACTTCATTCGCGTGTTGGAAGAGCGGCAAGGGTTGAAGATCGCCTGCGTCGAGGAGATTGCCTGGCGTAAAGGCTGGCTCGACGACGAGCAGCTGCTGGCGTTGGCCAAACCGTTGGCGAAGAGCGGCTACGGCATCTATCTGCAGAACCTGCTCAAGCTGGAACGCGCCGGCAAGAAGCCGCAGCAGGCCTGACATGCAACTGATCCCCACTGCGCATCCCGAAGTGCTGGTGCTGGAACCGAAGGTTCACGGCGACCATCGCGGCTTTTTTCTGGAAACGTTCCGCGCCAGCGTGTTCGAAGCAGCCGGTCTGCCGGCGATTTTCGTGCAGGACAACCACAGCAAGTCCGGCCCCAACATCCTGCGTGGTTTGCACTACCAGATCATGGCGCCGCAAGGAAAGCTGGTGCGCTGCATCGCCGGCGAAGTGTTCGACGTGGCGGTGGATATCCGCAAGAGCTCGCCGCGCTTCGGTCAGTGGGTCGGCGTGCACCTGTCGGCCGACAACAAGAAAGCGTTGTGGATACCGCCGGGATTTGCGCACGGATTTCTGGTTACATCGAACGGTGCCGAGATCACCTACAAGTGCACCACTTACTACGCGCCGCAACACGATCGCAGTTTGCGCTGGGACGATCCGCAGCTCGCCATCGGCTGGCCGATCACGCCGGCAGTGATCCTGTCCGACAAGGACAGGAACGCGCCGATGTTGCAACAAGCCGAATTGTTTCCGTGATATGACGATCCTGCTGACTGGCGCCAACGGCCAATTGGGCCGGCATCTGCAAACGCAGGCCCCAGCCGATGTGGCGTTGGTGGCGCTGGGTTCGCAGGAGTTGGACATCACCGATGTCACGCAAGTACGCGCGGCTGTGCAGCAGCATCGCCCCGCCGTCATCATCAATGCCGCAGCCTACACGCAAGTAGACAAGGCCGAATCCGACCGCGAACGCGCGTTTGCCGTCAACGAACGCGGTGTCGCCAATCTGATCGCCGCCACTGATGACGGCACACGTTTGTTGCACGTCTCCACCGACTTTGTCTTCGACGGCAGCGCAAACCAACCCTATGCCACCGATGCGCCGACCAATCCGCTCGGCGTTTACGGCAGCAGCAAGCTCGCCGGTGAACGCGTGCTGCTGCAAAACGCGCCGCACCGCAGCAGCATCGTTCGTACTGCATGGCTATATTCCGCCGGCGGCAAGAACTTCATGGACACCATGTTGAAGCTGATGCAGACGCGCGACAGCTTGCGCGTGGTGGCCGATCAGCGCGGCACACCCACGTCGTGCATCGGCCTGGCCGCTGCGCTGTGGCGACTGGTGCAATTGCCGACGCTCACCGGCATCCTGCACTGGACCGACGACGGCGAAACCACGTGGCATGGCTTCGCCTGCGAGATTCAGCGACTGGCGTTGCAGTACGGGTTACTTGATCGCCAGGTGCCGATCCAGGCAATAGCCACCCACGAATACCCGACGCCGGCGCGGCGCCCGGCGTACAGCGTGCTCGACAAAGCCAGTACCTTTGCGGCGCTGGGCCTGCGGGCGCAGCCATGGCAACAAGCGCTCGAAACCGTCATCATCGAACGCAAACGCCTGACGACGTAGGGGCACGCCACGGCGTGCCCTCCGATCAACCAACGACAACACAATACGATGCTATGAACAAACTCCTCGTCACCGGCGGCGCCGGCTTCATCGGCAGCAACTTCGTCCACTACTGGCTGCGCCAGCACCCGCAGGACACGCTCGTCGTGCTCGATGCACTGACCTATGCCGGCAACAAACACAATCTCGATGCGTGCCGCGGCAACGGCAATTTCAGCTTCGTGCATGGCAGCATCAACGATCAACCGCTGGTGGAAACGCTGCTGCGCGATCATGGCATCGACGCCATCGTCCACTTCGCCGCCGAAAGCCATGTCGATCGCTCGATCCACGGCCCCGACGCGTTTCTGGAAACCAACATTCTCGGCACGCACTCGTTGCTGAAGGCAGCGCGCTCCGTGTGGAGCCAGCAAGGCGGCTTTGCCGGCAAGCGCTTCCATCACGTATCAACCGACGAAGTCTATGGCACGCTCGGCCCGCAGGATCCGGCGTTTACCGAGACCACGCCGTATGCGCCGAACTCGCCGTATGCCGCCAGCAAGGCGTCGTCCGATCACATCGTGCGCGCCTACCATCACACGTTTGGTTTGCCGGTGACGACCAGCAACTGCTCGAACAATTACGGCCCGTTCCAGTTTCCGGAAAAACTGCTGCCGCTGTGCCTGCTCAACATCCTGCAAGGCAAGCCACTGCCGATCTACGGCGATGGCATGCAAATCCGTGATTGGCTGCACGTTGACGATCACAACCGCGGCATAGAATTGGTGCTGCAAAAAGGCGTGGTGGGCGAAACCTACAACCTTGGCGGCAACAACGAATGGGCCAACCTCGACACCGTTAAGCTGCTGTGCAGCATTGCCGATGCACTGTTTGCCGAAGACAAGACACTGGCGCAGCGCTATCCGGGCAGTCCGTGCAGCCGCGGCCACAAGGCGGAAACGCTGATCACGTTCGTCAAGGACCGTCCCGGCCACGACACGCGCTATGCGATCGACGCCGGCAAGATCACGCGGGAATTGGGTTACAGCCCACAGATGACTTTCCACGACGGCCTGCGCGCCACCGTGCTGTGGTATCTGCAGAACGAGCCGTGGTGGCGTGGCATCCAGGATCAGAGCTATCGCTACTGATGTGCTGCTTGTTCAGCAAATTGTTGTGCCGCTGATGCGGTGTTGGTGAGAAATCGATGCTGGCATATCAACGATTGCTGCAAGGTCTTCGCTCCCGTGTTGCGAGATATGCCTCGTGGATGCTGCTTGCGCTGACACTCAACCACGCCGATGCAACCGTGCTGCAGGATCTCGACTTTCCGGCGCTGGTATCGGGTTCGCGGCTGATCTTCGTCGGCAGCGTGCAGAGCCAGCGGCAGGAAGTGCAAGGCAACCTGGTGCTGACCTACGTCACGTTCTCGGTCGAAACCACCTACAAGGGCGACGTCACCACGCCCACGCTCGAGCTGAGTTTCGTCGGCGGCCAGGGCAATACTTTCAATGTGCAAGTGCAAGGGCAGTTCATTCCGCCGATTGGCATGCGCGCGGTGTTCTTCATCGAGAAGCCTGACCGTCAACAGGTCAATCCGCTCACCGGCTGGCAACAAGGCTACTTCCCGCTGACCAAGGGCCCTGACGGCCTCGACTATCTCGACATGCGACTGCGGCCCGACCTGGCGATTCCCGGGCTCGTCGTCGATCCGCTCGTCACCAAGATGCAGGGCATGGGTTTCAGCGCGGATGCGATCAATGCCAAGGTGCCGCGGGCGTATTTGTTTTCGCTCGACGACTTCCGGCTCGCCGTCATCGATGAACTGCAAGCGCAGGGAGCGGCGACGCCGTGACGCGCCGCTGGCGAACCATCGGTGGCCGTGTCGCGCTGGTGCTGGGCGTACTGGCGTTGCCGATGGTGTTTGCCTACAACGCGACCGGCAAACGCTGGGAGGGAGGAACCACGACGATGTACACCGGGATTCCCGGCGGCTCCAAGTGGTCCACAGCGCTGCAAGCGTCAATGCAACAATGGACCGACAAGACGGCATTCAAGTTCGTCGCCAACCCCAACTACCTGAATCCGTGCATCGGCTACAGCCGCAGCAGTACGGGAGCCGACTTTCCCGATGGCAACGGCGATCAACTCAACGGCACCGATTTCCGCAACGATCTTTGCGGCAATGATTTCGGCAGCAGCGTGCTGGCCACGACGCTCGTCACCTCGAACAGCAACCAGTTCGGCTTTACCTATATCACCGAGGCCGATATCGTTTTCAACAGCGCCTTCATCTGGGATGTTTACAACGGCCCGCGCAAGAACACCGTGATCAATGGGCAAAGCCAGAGTTTGACCGATTTCGGCCGGGTCTCGCTGCACGAGTTGGGACACGTACTCGGGCTCGATCACGAGAACGACGCCACCATTCCGGCCATCATGGCGCCGAAGATCAGCGACCTGTACCAGTTGCAGTCCGATGACATCGCCGGTGCCAATTCGCTCTACGCCGCCGCAACGGTGTGCCAGTTCAAGACCTTGAAGATCGATGCGCTGGTGCGCGACAGTCTTGATTCCAGCGATTGCCGCATCAAGGATCTGTTCGGTACCGGCACTGACGCCAGTTATGTCGATGCCTACAAATTTACGCTGACGAC
>DATJXP010000398.1:0-6479 GCA_035500035.1 Candidatus Acidiferrum sp.
CGCGCGGTTTCCTTGGTGAGATCGTTCGGCTCCAGCAAATCGAGCGCGAACTTGCCGTTGAAGTCGTCGAGGTTGTGACACTTGCTGCAATAGGTTTGCAGCGTGTTCCACTCGTCGTGGCCAACCTGTTGCGCGTAGGCAGCGGTGGCGAACGACAAATTCGCCAGCAGCAAACAGGCCGTGGAACGCAACTTGGTCATTTCGTCACCGGGGTTTCCGCACTCGGCGGCCGTGATGGCGGCCGATGGTTCAATTCGTCGAGCAATGTGATCGTATGCGGTTTCAGCTCGGCACCGACCGCGGCGAGGAACACGCCGCCGGCCCAGCGATAGGCATCGCGGCCGTGCGCATCGACTGCATCGAGCTTGGCGCCATTGGCCACCAGCAGCTTGATGATGTCGTCGCCACCTTTATTGGCGGCGCCGAGCAAGGCGGTCAGTCCCATCGAATTGACGGCGTTGACGTCGGCGCCATGCGCGAGACAAATGCGGATCGCTTCCAACAGGCTCGGCATCGACTCGGTGTACGTCTGCGCCACCACCCAACCGACACCCGATGCCGCCATCAACGGTGTGGTGCCGGCCTGGGTCGGCAGATTGGGATCGGCGCCGTGCTCCAGCAGCAACTTCATCACCGTGGTATCGCCGGAAAACGCGGCGCGCAGGAACGGCGTCTGCCCGGTGAAATCGACCCACGACACGTCGTTGAGCGAATACAGCCATTTGCGCGGCGGCGGCACTTCGCGCGTGCGCGCGTTGACGTTGGCGCCGACTTCGAGCAGCCGTTTGATCGTCGGCAGGATCGCATCGCGATCGATGTTGTTGGTGGTGGGGCTGTCTTCGGCACGGTTGTTCATGTCGAGATTGCGGTATTCGATCGCCGCCCACAGCGGCGTGCGGCCCCAGAAATCATCGGCGTTGACGTTGGCCTTGGCGTCGAGCAACAGGTTGGCGACGCCGAGCTGATCGTTCAGCAGTGCCATCAACAGCGGTGTCATGCCATTGGCATCGCGCAGTTCGAGATCGGCACCGCGCTTGATCAGTACTGCAGCCGCAGCATCGAGGCCTTCGCGCGCGGCATACAGCAGCGCCGTCATGCCGCCCTTGGCGGCATCGCGCCGGCCGCGGTCGGGTAAGCCACCGCGATTGATGCCGACGCCTTCGGACCCGCAGCCGGTGCCCTTGCACGGCGGCGTGAACTTCGGCGTATCGCCGACGCGGGTACGTGCGTTGATGTCGGCACCGTTATCGAGCAGCAGTGTGATCGCTTCCGGATTGTTGCCGCGCGCGGCGAGCATCAGCGCGGTCTGCTTGAACTGGGATTCCCTGGCATCGACCTTGGCGCCGGCGGCAATCAACGCCTTCATGGACTCCACTATTCCGGCCCGCGCCGCTGTCATCAACAGCGTTTCGCCGGACGGTGCCGTACCGTTCGGATCGGCACCATGCGCGAGCAACACGGCCAGCATGCCGGCATTGCCGTGCAGTGCAGCTATATAGGCAGGGGTCACGTTGTAACGATCGGCGACATCGGCCTTGGCGCCTTGCTTCAGCAACTGCTTGACGGTGTTGAGCTGGTCCTGCTCCACCGCCACCTGCAACGATGATTGGAGCGGCGACTGCGCTGGAGATTGGGCTGAAGACTGGGATGAAGGCTGGACTGAGGACTGGATAGTTGCCTGGTCAACCAATGGCGCAGCCACAACCGACCCGGCCAGCATCAACGCCAGCCAGCCCCACTTTCCTGCCCGCACCGGCGGGTTGTTCCATCGTGAAAGGGACATATGCCACCTCGTGACGCGGGAGTATAGCCGAAGCCTTCGGCAAACAATGTGCACATGCGAGACCGATGACATCAGGGCTTTGCATCCGCTATTCTCCGCGCATTCTTCCACGCATGCTTTACACAGAGGGTTCCATCATGCGCTCCATCCTCGTACGTGCAGTACTGGCGGGATTGCTGGCTGGCCTGTCCGGCCTGGCTTCCGCCCATCACTCGTTTTCCATGTTCGACCAGACCAAGCAGGTGACTATTGTTGGCAAGGTCACCGAAGTGCAGTGGACCAACCCGCACGTGTGGATCTTCCTCGATGCTGCACCGAAGGAAGGCGGCAAGGCCGATCATTGGGGCGTCGAATTCACCAGCAAGGTGCATCTGACCCGGCGCGGTTTTTCCGAAGACATGGTCAAGGTAGGCGACGCGGTGGAATTCGTCATCAATCCGTACGCTAACGGCAAGCCCGGCGGCCGCTTCGTCGCGGTCAAGATGGCCAATGGCACCTACTACTGCGACGTCGGCCAGGCCGCGATGGCCTTTTGCCAGAACGACAAGAAATAAATCCATAGACATATATAAGACGACACCAGGTTCAGAGGGATTCCAATGAAAACGAAATTCATGGCGTTGACGGCCTTGGGGCTGGCCATCGCTGCCGGCGTCTTGCTGGCGCAACCAGGCAAACCGGGCAAGGTTCGCCCGATCAACCCGTCCAACGCGGAAAAAGTCAGCTATGCCGAACTCGACCAGTTGCCCGATTGGCGCGGCATCTGGCAGCCGAACCTCGGCCAGATCGGCGGCGACCAGCCGCAGTTGCTCGGCAAATATAAAAAGCACTACGAAGAAGAGCGCGCCAAGGTTGCCGCCAATCCGCACTACGAAATTCCGGAGAAAGTGAACAACTGCGAACCGCCAGGAATGCCGACCATGATGACGATGCCGTACAGCCTCGAGTTCGTGTTCGCGCCCGGCAAGATCATCGTCAACCAGGAAGCCGAGATGATGGTGCGCCGCATCTACACCGACGGCCGCTCGCTGCCGAAAGATGACGATATCGATCCCAACTACTTCGGTTATTCAGTGGGCCACTGGGAAGGTCAGACGCTGGTGGTCGATACCATCGGCACTCGTGCCGGCCAGCGCCTCGGCGAGCCAGGCATCACCAACAGCGACAAGCTGCGTATCAACGAGCGCATCTATCTCGACAAGGACAACAAGAACCTGCTGCATCTCGATTACACGTTCACCGACCCGAACGTGCTGGCGCAACCATGGCATCGCAACCACACATTCCGGCGTGATCGCACGTGGGAAATCCTCGAGTACGTCTGCGACGAGAACAACCGCCATCCGATCGACGCCAACGGCCAGACGCAAGCGGCCTTCTGATCGGGCGTAACGAAAAAGCTTGATTTCGCGCGTACTTTGGTGGCAAAAGCTGCATCCAAGATGCGCCAAAAGGGAGCGAACCGCATATTGAAGCGCCCCGCAGAGGGCGCCCAATAACAAGAACCGGACGTTCGGCATCGAGGTATCGCGGAAGTCATAACCTCGTGAAGTGCTGAAATGCTTGCCCAAAACACCAACGTGGCTTCGACCCGGCCAGGGGAAGAAGCCGGCAATATTCCTGCCCCCGCCGTTCCGGCTTGGGCCAGCTGGACCGTTGTTTCACTCATCTTCGTCGCGGGCATCAGTCTCACGCTGTTGCTGTACCGGCACTTCATCAACATCGACCAGGAACGCATCAAGGACAAGCTCCTGCGCGGCGTGCAGACACTGGCGGCCTATTCGGTGGTATCGCCGCCGAACCCGAGCATGGTCGATGCCTTCAATGTCCTGACGCGGATGCAACAACAACTGCTGAAAACACCGGAAATCAGCCAGCAAATGCTGGATCGCAATATCTGGAAACCGGCGCCGCCGGCCAACGACTTCATCAATCTGCGTTACCACCCCAAGGTCGCCTACAACGCGGCCCGCAACCGCTACGAGATGCTGACGCTGTCCGGTGAAACCGCGGAGTTCACCATTCCGATCCGCGACACCGACCCCGCCGGCGTCGTTGCCGCCACCCCGCGTGACGAGTACTACCCCGTCATGCTTGAAGCCACCGGCGGCGAACGCTTCGTACAAGCGCTGGGCCTCAACCATTTCTACGACAACTCGTTTCACATCGCGATGGATCAGGCGCGCGATGCCGGCATCGTCACTTCGCGCACATCGTTTCCACGCGCCACCGACGATGAAATCTACATGATCACCCACTTCTTCATCCCGCTGTACACGCCGGGCGCAATGCCGCAGAGCATCGAAGAACGACGCAGCCGTCACGTCGGTTTTCTCTCCGCCGTCTCGTTCGGCCCGGCCAAGGATTACATCAACTTCCTGCCGGAGAGTTACCAAGGCCTGGATACCGTGTTCTTCCTCGACACGCCCGCCTTCTCCGACAACCAACTCGATCCCGGCCTGCGCGCGGCCATCGACCGCGGCGATTTCGCCCACGAAACTTTCCAGACCAACGGCGTGAAAACCCACATCTTCGCGCGCGCTTCGTACAACCTGACGCGGGCGATGCAGACTTCCGACCGCTGGTGGGCACTCGGCATCGGCATCATCACCACCACCTGGCTGTGCAGCGTGTTGCTGCTGTTGCGCCGCAATGCGCACGACATGACGGTGCTGGTCGAACAGCGCACGCAAACGCTGGAAGAACGCACGCACAAGCTCGGCGAAGTGAACCAGGCGCTCAGCAACAGCGAAGCGCGCTACAAGATGCTGGCCGAGAACGTCACCGATGTGATCTTCACCAACGATCTCGACGGCATCTGTACTTACATCAGCCCTTCGATCACGGCCTTGAACGGCTTCGCAGTGGAAGATTATGTCGGCAAACCGATTTACACCCACGTGCCGCCTCAGGCGGAGGAATCGATCAAGCGCGGCTTGCAGAGTGCACGCGAACGTCCCGAGGAATTTGTCAGCTTCAGGACTTCGCAGTACCAGACCTTTTGCAGGGACGGCAGCCTCAAGACGCTGGAGTGCAACCTGACGATGCTGTGGGACGAACGCGGCCGCCCGAACGGCATCCTCGGCGTTTCGCGCGACATCACCGCCCGCCTCAGGACCGAACAGGAAAACGCCGCGCTGCAGGAAGCCTTCCGCCAGTCGCAGAAAATGGAAGCCATCGGCACGCTGGCCGGCGGCGTGGCGCACGATTTCAACAACCTGCTGACCGGCATTCTCGGCCACGCCGAGTTGGTGAAGACCGCCGACAGGCTCGATCCCGAATTGCTCGACAGCATGGAAGTGATCGAGACCGCCGCGCTACGCGCCAGGGAACTGACGGCACAATTGCTGGGCTTCGCCCGCAAGGGCCCGATGCAAAAACGCGAAGTCGCCGTCAACAAGCTGGTGAAGGAAACCATCGCGCTGCTCGAGCGCACGATCAACAAGAACATCCGCATCGAAGCGTTGCTGAGCCCGCAGCCGCTCGAAGTGCAGGGCGATCCCGGCCAGATCACCCAGATCCTGCTGAACCTGGCCGTCAACGCACGCGACGCGATGCCGGACGGCGGCAAGCTGGCGTTCGAAACCCGCCGCATCGTGGTCGATGAATACTTCACGTTTACCCACTACGAGCCGCTGCAGCCAGGACCTTACTGCATCATCTCCGTTACCGACACCGGCATCGGCATCGCCAAGGACAAACTCGGCCGCATTTTCGAGCCGTTCTTTACCGACAAACCCGACGGCAAGGGCACCGGGCTCGGGCTGGCAATGGTGTACGGCGTGACCAAGAGCCACGGCGGCACCGTGACGGTGTACAGCGAAGAAGGTATCGGCACCGTGTTCAAGATCTACCTGCCGCTCAGCCCCAATTCGCCGTCCGAGCAACAGCAGGAACCAGCGAAGATGCCGATCACGGGCAAGGGCACCATCCTGGTGGTGGACGACGAAGCCATCGTGCGCAACTTGGCCGAGTCGATGCTGCGCAAGCTCGGCTACAACGTGCTGCTGGCGATGGATGGCGAAAACGCGCTGACGCTGTATCGAGAACACTGGCAGAGCATCGACCTCGCCATCGTCGACATGATCATGCCCAACCTCGGCGGCCGCGACTGCCTGCTGCAGATGTTGCGGATCAACCCCGCACTGAAGGCCATCGTCTCCACCGGCTTTCCGCTCGACACGCTCACCAGTGCGCAAATGGACAATGCTCACTTCGGCTTTTTGCAAAAGCCGTATCGGATGCAGGACCTGTCGGAAATCGTCGCCGCGACGATGAATGGCAAGGCTAATGCGACGTCCCCGATGTAACGGCATTGAAACGCGCTGTTCAGTCGCCATATAAGTCATGTGACTGCAAGCACGCGGGCGTGATGTTCTGCGTGCTATCATGGTCATTCATTTCGGGCGCGTTCCGGATTCGACGCCGGTCACGAAACCTGAGGTGCATGTCGAGAGGGTATGGACTCTCGTAAATCAATTCATGCAACTTCAATAGTTGCCAACGACGAAACGTACGCTCTCGCTGCCTAATTAGCGCAGCGAGCGATTGCCACCGGGATGCTCGTAAACCAGTGATCGCAATCGTCATATAGAACGAGATCGCAGGCAGACGCGTCCGGCGCCGGCCTGTTAAAAATATCCGGACTCGCTTGTCACAGCCCTGCCCGTCGGGTGGTGACAAGCTAACTCAGTAG
>DATJXP010000399.1:0-3896 GCA_035500035.1 Candidatus Acidiferrum sp.
GATATACGGCACTTTGGCGCGCTCACTGTAGGACTTTTTCTCTTTGTTTTGTCGGGGTGCAGTGCTAGCCGCTCGCTTGCGCTCCCCGACTCATGCGGATTCCTCGCCCACGCTCGTCACTCGCATGATCGGCTCGCCGCGAGCGGCTTCTGACCATCGCATTCGCCTCGAGCAAAATCGAAGACGTTCCAGGACGTCGAGCAGTTTTGACTACGACCAGACAGGGACTGCTTCAGTGCCCGAAAGCCGCTCGCGGCGAGCCAGTCGTGCCAAGGAGGAGCGGAAGCGACGGATGCACGAGCCGGGGGTGAGACCAAGCGTTTGCAAAGCACAGCTTTGCGCTTGGTCGAACGCCACGAGGCTATGCCGAGTGGCTGGACGCGCAAGCGAGTGGCCAGCGCTGAACCCCGACTGACTATTTCGTCAATTCAGCCAAAGTCGCCAACAGTTGCTGGATCGAGAAGGGTTTGGTGATGAGAGTGGACACGCCCCATTGGCGGTAGCTGGTGGGCGAGATGCGCTCGCCGAAGCCGGTGGTCAGCACGACGGGGACGTTGGGATTGATGGCGGCGCAGCGGGTCGCCAGTTCGGAACCGCTGATCGACGGCATGATGAGGTCGGTGACGACGATGTCGAAGTCGTGCGGGTGATCGCTGAAATGTTTGAGCGCTTCGTTGCCGTCGTTGAAGAGCCGCGCCTGGTAGTTGTTGTTCTTGAGGATCTGGCTCGCCATTTCGGTGATGGCCGGCTCGTCGTCGATGAACAACACGCGCTTGGTCGCCGTTGCCCGCGGACTGGCGCCCGGAGCCTTGGCCGCCTGCGCTTCGGCCAACAGCGGCAGGTAGATCTCGAACGTGGTGCCTTCGCCAACGACGCTGTCGACGAAGATGTGGCCGTTGCCCGAGGTAACGATGTTGTACACCGTGGTCAGGCCGAGGCCGGCGCGTACTTCCTGTTTGCCTTGCTGGCGCGAGGTGGTGAAGAACGGCGTGTAGATGTTGGCCATTGTCGCCAGGTCCATGCCGGTGCCGGTGTCCTTGACGCGCAATTGCAGGTAGCCGCCCTTCGGCAGCGATGGATGCCCGGCCAGCGCCGCGGCGTTTTCGTCGAGCAGGTTGAGTTCGACTTCGATGGTGCCGCCCTGCGGCATCGCCTGCACGCTGTTGTTGCAGAGGTTCATCACCACCTGCTGGATTTCGGTGTCGTTGCCGAGCACGCTGACGGCCTGGTCGGTGATTTTGGCTTTCAGCGCTACTGTCGGCGGCATGCGGTCTTTCAGGTAATTGAGCGCGTTCAGCACCGGCAGGCGGGCGTTGATGCGGGTTTTCTTCAATTTGGCGCGATTGCTGAAGGTCAGGATGCGCGCCACCAGTTCCTTGGCGCGGTCGCCGGCGGCGAGCACGTGTTCGAGGTCGGAGCGGGCGCGTTCGCCTTCGGGAATTTCGCTCATCGCCATTTCGACGTAGCCGAAGATCAGCGACAGCACGTTGTTGAAGTCGTGCGCGATCTCGCCGACGACGATGCCGAGACTGTCGAGCGCCTGGTCCTGCTGGACCGAAGCGTCAGCCTTGGGTTTGCCGTTGCCGGCCGGCATGTTGTCTGGCGTTTTCTGCGTCATTGTCGACTCCAACAATTGAACGAATAAACAAACTGTCCGCGCCTTCCTGCGCTGGCGGCGCGTGAGTATAGCCGTCGTCTTCCCTGCTTGGGAGCCTGCCGGTTACGGCGGCTCCCCGTTCCCGTCAGCGGTTCGCCGCCATTTCGTCTTCCCGTTGCACGAACTCCAGCACGGCTGCCAGCGCGGCAAACACGTGGTCGGGAATCCTGGCGCCGGGCGGCACCCGGCTCAGGTTTTCGCTCAGCACGAAATCCTGCAACACCGGCACGTTGTGCCGCTGTGCAAGTTCGGTGATGTGACGCGCCAGCGCACCGCTGCCCTGGGCCACCACGGTGAGCGCGTCGCTCTGCCGGCGTTGCAAGGCCGTTGCCGTCAGCTCGCTGTCGTTGCGTTCGCTCATGCGTGGCGTTCCAACCGGTGGTTCAGGGTCGTCAGCAGCAAATGCCGCGTGGCGAAGGATTGCTGCAAGGCCCGCCAATGACGCTGGCGCGTAGCGACCGACAGCACGCTGTCGCTGCAGTAGTCGAGTTCGACCCTGTTGCCGGTGATAGTCATCGTTATCCCCACTTTGCCCAACTGCGGCAGTTCCAGCGCAAAGGCCAGTTGCCAATGCGGCGGATCCGCCTTGTCATGGTTGGCCATCGCCACCGGCACGCCGATCACGTCGTCGCCGTGCCGCAGCAACAATTCCAACTGCCACGAACTGCCGTCGGCATGTTGCCGGCTTTGCAATTGCCGCTCTGCCAGATGTCGCAGTACGTCTTCCACCTGTTGTTGCAGCCACGGATTCAGTTGCCCGTCGCTGACCCCGCCTTCGGGATCGTTGTGGCTGCATTGCAGATAAGCCTGCACTTGCCCGGTCCGCGCGCCTTTGCCGCCGTATGCGCCCAATCCCTGCAAACCATGTGCCGATTTCGCAGTGCCATCGACAAAGGCCGGAGTCGAGTCGACCAAGGCCAGCTGCCGCGCGGGGTCCATCAGGGCAAGTATTTGAAATAGCTGGAGTTTGAGATCTTCGGTCAAGTCAGGCAGCGCGGCATCGTCGGCGGCCAGACCGCTTTCGAGAAACAGGCCGGAACGCTGGGCCTGCTGGCGCAGCCGTCTGGCGTCAGAAACTTGGCGCGGCTCCAGCACGAACGGTTGCAGCTTGTGCAGCAGCGGCGCCAGCAATTCCGGCACTGCCTCCGGGAACAGCTGTTGCACGGTACGCAGCAGGTTAAGCAGCGTGGCGACGCTGCCTTGATCGGCCGCGGTTTGCGACACCTGTTGCAACCATTGGCTCAGATCGGAAGTTTGCTGCGGCTCGGCCGGCGTTTCGGTTCCGACGATCGCCACGTTGTTGCGTACCGGCAGCTTGAGCGTGCCGGCCCGCACCAGGTTCTGACTGGTGTCGATGGTCAATGACTTCATGGTCCTTGGCTCCTGTCCCCGGTCGGGACTCCTGCAGGAATTTACGACGCGCGCAGCAGGGTCTTGAGGCGTTTTTGCCGCTGGCATGCCTCTTGCTCCCACCGACTTGACCCGGGTGCGGATGCCGACGATCAGTCAAAGTCCCGTCGAAAGCCGCCAATACCGCCCGGTGACCGAACAACGAAGTCAAACCTTTGACTGGGTATCCAGATGGCAGCGATACAAACCAAGAAAACAGCAGGCGGACCGCGCGGCGCCGAAAAGGCGGCCCAACTGTTGATGGTGCTGGGCGAAGAACGCGCGGCCGAAGTGCTGCGCCGCCTCAGCGCCGAGGAAGTACAGAAGATCGGCATCGAGATGACGCGCATGAACGGTCTCAACACCGAAGCCGTCAACAGCGTGCTGACCAGTTTCCTGGAAGAGTGCAGCTCCAACCATTCGATCAGCATCGTCGCCGACGAGTACACCAAGAACGTCTTGATCCAGGCCCTCGGGCGCGACGCGGCCGAAGGCATCCTCGAGCGCATCCTGATGGGCGGCAACACCAAGGGTCTCGACTCGCTGCGCTGGATGGAGCCGCAGCTGATCGCCGGCATCATCCAGAACGAACATCCGCAGATCCAGGCCATCGTCGTCTCGTATCTGCAACCGGAACGCGCCGGCGAAGTACTGGCCGCGCTGCCGGAACAAATCGTCATCGAACTGCTGGTTCGCATGGCCGAGATGGATTCGGTCGATCCGAAAGCGCTGCAGGAACTCAACTACGCGCTGGAAAAACAGGTGGAAGGCGTGGTGTCGAAGCAGAGCAGCGCGATGGGCGGCGTCAAGAGCGTGGCCAACATCTTCAACACGCTCGACCGCAGCACCG
>DATJXP010000400.1:0-11656 GCA_035500035.1 Candidatus Acidiferrum sp.
GTGTTCGTGCTCGACGGCGGCACGCCGAAGGCGGAGACCTGCATTGCGTTCTGCCGCCCCGGCGAGCAGGAAGCGGAAGACGAACTGTTTCCGTACACCGGCTTCAACGCCTGGGTGGACAAGAAGAGCAAGCCGTACCTGGAAGCCGCCATCGTCGATTTCGCCAAGGACAGCATGGGCGGTCAGCTGACGATCCGCGCCCCCAATTCACGCATGCCGAAGATAGGTGCCGACAGTCCGCTGAAGGACAAGGTCAACTACGTGCTGTACAACGACATCAATCCCGGGCTGGCGCACCACGGCGGCAACATCACGCTCGAACATCTGACCGACGACAACGTCGCCGTGCTGCGGTTCGGCGGCGGTTGCCAGGGCTGCGGCCAGGCCGACCTGACGATGAAAGAGGGCGTCGAGAAAACGCTGATGTCACGCCTGCCGGAGCTGCGCGGTATCCGCGACGTCACCGATCACAGCGACAGCACCAATGCCTACTTCAAGCCGGCCTGACGCCGGCAAGCTTGCCGTCATCGGCGGCAGCGGGCTCTACCAGCTCGGCGTGGGAGAGCTGACCACCACGCATCAAGTCACCACGCCGTTCGCCAGCGAGCCGGTGGAGGTCGAGCAGGAACAACTGGCCGGCGGCGCAGTGTTGTTCATGCCGCGGCACGGCAAGCAACACCGGATCGCCCCTCATCGCATCAACTACCGCGCCAACCTGTGGGCACTGCAACAGCTCGGGGTTGATCGGATCATTGCCGTCAACGCGGTCGGCGGCATCAGCCCGGGTTTGATTGCCGGTCGTATCGTGATCCCCGATCAACTGATCGATTACACCTGGGGCCGCGAGCATACTTTCTTCGATACCGTGCAGGGTCTCGACAGTCACGTCGACTTCACCACTCCCTATGACAGCGAGCTGTCGCAACTATTGGCGCGTTGTTGCAAACGCGCCGATGTCGAATATCGTGCCGGCGGCGCCTATGGCTGTACGCAGGGGCCACGGTTGGAAACGGCGGCCGAAATCGAACGCATGGCGCGCGACGGTTGCGACATCGTCGGCATGACCGCGATGCCGGAAGCGGCGTTGGCGCGCGAATTAGGGCTGCGCTATGCCTCGCTGGCGCTGGTGGTGAACCGTGCCGCCGGCCGCGGCGATGGCAGCATCACGCAGGCGGCAATCAACGCGGTTCTGCAGCAGGGAATACAAACGCTGCGACAAGTACTGGCTCTGGCCTGCGCCGGGTAGCGCTCACTCGAAACCGGTTTTCCTGGCGGGACGCGGCGTTTCGGTAGTCGGTACTTTGGCTTCCGGCACCAGATAGGGACGCAGTTCGATCAACAGGCCGAGCGCCGGATGGTCGAGGTAGTACAGTGCATTGGGGCCGAGGTCGCGGGTCTGGTTCAACTGCCAGACGTCGTGCGGATACCAAGGTTGCGCTGGTGCGGCGGTTTCGGTTTTTTCGTCATCGCCGCGCGGACGCTGCGGCAATTTCCAGTCGGTGGCGTTGTCGCCACGCTCATGGGAAAAACTGCCCAGCCACAGATTGGCGTCGATTACCGGCAGCTCACCCTGGCCGCTGATGCGCACGCTGCCCTCCAGTTGATAGTGATCGCCGTAGGCATCGCCGCCTTCCACTTGCAACGCCGGCGTCTGCGCACGTGGCCGCAGCGGTTGGCGCCACACCTGATGCCACAGCACGGTGTGTTCGCCAGTGCCTTGCAGGCGCGAATTGAGCTGATTGAAACGCCAGGCGCGTTTGTCGAGTGCGAGGAAGGGATCGCGTTCCTGGTCGAGCATCTTGAACGCGCGCGGATCGGCCGGCGACAGCTCCGGGCCTTCGACCGTGGCAACCGGTGCCGGGCCTGCCAGCCACGCCTTGCCTTCGTCGGTATCGAACGGGAAACGGTACGAATCGCTTTGCAGTTGTAACTGTCGCAACGGATTCAGGTAACGCAACGTCGACGACGGCACCGGCACTTCGCGGTTGCCGCCGCTGCCGTAAACCGAACTGAAAATGGTCACTTCCACTTCGAACCAGTAATTGCCGTCGGCGCTGGGGCCGCGCGGATCGCGCGCCGGTTGGCTGGTTGGCTGCGCGCAAACAACGCCGCCGGTCAACGCCATGGCAGCGGTCAGCAACAGCGCGATGAAGCGGGCATTAGCCATGACGGTTCCTGTGAGCGGCCGCCGGCTGTTTCAGCGAAGCCGGTTTGACCGGCGGTGCCGGCGGCGGGTTCACCAACTTTGCCAGCAATGCTTCCACGAACGCAATGCGCTGGGCGCCATCGACGTTATCGAGTTTGAAACGCAACTCGTCGGGGCCGCCGAAGGCGTAGCGTTTGCTTTCGACTTGCACCAGACGTACCAGTGTCAGCGGATCGATGGCGGTGCCGGCGGCGAACTTGAGCTTGCCGCCGGCGGCTGATGCTTCGATCTTGCGGATACCGAGTTTTTCCGCCGCCAAACGCAGCCGCGTCAACGCCAGCAGGTTCTGCGCCGGCTCTGGTAACAGGCCGAAGCGGTCGATCAATTCCACTTTCATTTCCTGCAACTCGGCTTCGGAGCCGACGCTGGCGAGCCGCTTGTAGATCATCAGGCGACCGTGCACGTCCGGCAGATAGGTATCCGGCAACAACGCCGGAATGCGCAGGTTGATCTCGGTGTTGGTGCGCAGCGGTTGATCGAGATCGGGCTTCTTGCCCTCCTTCAACAGCTTGACGGTGTCGGCCAGCATCTCGCTGTACAAACTGAAGCCGATGGTCTGCATGTGGCCGCTTTGTTCTTCGCCGAGCAGTTCGCCGGCACCGCGGATTTCGAGGTCGTGGCTGGCCAGCGTGAAGCCGGCGCCCAACGTGTCGGCGGCACTGATCGCATCGAGCCGCTTCTGCGCATCGGCGCTCATTTCCTTAGGATGTGGCGTCAGCAGGTAGGCATAGGCCTGGTGGTGCGAACGGCCGACGCGGCCACGCAACTGGTGCAACTGCGCCAGCCCGAACGCGTCGGCCCGGTCGATGATGATGGTGTTGGCACTCGGAATGTCGATGCCGGTTTCGATGATGGTCGAGCACACCAGCACGTTGTGACGCTTGTGATAGAAGTCGGCCATCACCCGTTCGAGTTCGCTTTCGCGCAACTGGCCGTGGCCGACGCACACGCGTGCTTCCGGCACTAGTTTGCGGATGTCATCGGCGCATTTGGCTATGGTCTTCACTTCGTTGTGCAGGTAGAACACCTGGCCGCCGCGCAACAGTTCGCGATGGATGGCTTCCTTGATCAGCGTGGTCGATTCCTGCCGCACGAAGGTCAGCACCGACAGTCGCCGTGCCGGCGGCGTGGCGATGATCGACAGGTCGCGCATGTCCTGCATCGCCATGTTCAGCGTACGTGGGATCGGCGTCGCCGTCAGCGTGAGGATGTCGACACTGGCGCGCAACTTCAGCAGCCGTTCTTTTTGCCGCACGCCGAAGCGATGTTCTTCGTCGATGATCAGCAAGCCGAGATTCTTGTAACGGATGTCTTCCTGCAACAGTTTGTGGGTGCCGACCACGATATCGACATTGCCTTGTTCCAGCGCATCCAGCGTGGCGTCCTGCTGTTTGCCGCCGACGAAGCGTGACAGCAGCGCAATGTTCACCGGCCAATCGGCGAAGCGGTCGCGGAAGGTATCGTAATGCTGCTGCGCCAGCAGCGTGGTCGGCACCAGCACCGCCACTTGCTTGTGGTTACTGACCGCGATGAAGGCGGCGCGCAGTGCAACCTCGGTTTTGCCAAAGCCGACATCGCCGCATACCAGACGGTCCATCGGCCGCGGCTGCTGCATGTCGTGGATCACCGCCTTGATGGTTTCGGCCTGATCTTCGGTTTCCTCGAACGGAAACGCATTGGCGAACAATTGATAGTCGGCTGCCGGCAGCGTGAACTGATGGCCGCTTTGCGCCGCGCGCTGCGCGTGCAGGTCGAGCAACTCGGCGGCAACGTCGATGATTTTCTCCGCTGCCTTGCGCTTGGCCTTCTGCCATTGGTCGCTGCCGAGTTTGTGCAGCGGCGCATGTTCGGGATCGCCGCCGCTGTAGCGGCTGATCAGGTTGAGGTTGGCGACCGGCACGTACAACTTGGCCTTGTCGGCGTATTCCATCACCAGGAATTCGGTGAGCTGACCCTCGACCTCGAACGATTGCAGACCAAGATAGCGGCCGACGCCGTGATCGAAGTGCACGACAGGCGAACCGGGATTGAGTTCAGTCAGGCTCTTGATGATGAAGTCGCTGTTGTCCTGCTGGCGGCCGCGCCGGCGCTGCTGGCTGACGTGGTGCGCGAACAACTGGTTTTCGGTCAGCACGATCCACGGCGGCTGCGCCAGCCAGAATCCGGTTTCCAGCGGAGCCACGGTGATGGCGAGTCTGGCGTCGCCAGCGATGAACTCCTGCCAGCCAGTGAGCACCTTGGGCTCGACGTGGATGCGGCGCAGCAATTCAAGCAGGCTTTCGCGCCGGCCCGGCGAGTCGCAGCAGAACAAGACCGACGCCTCGCGTTGCAGCGCCAGGAACTGCCGCAATTGCTCCAGCGGCTGTTCGGCCTGGTGCGAGATGGTGAGATCGGGCAATGGCTGCGGCGCCAGGTTGACGACGCCGGCTCCTGGTGCATGGCGCGACGCCGACAACTGCGTCACCGGCAACCGGCGTATGGCAGCGAACAAATCTTCCACCGCGACGAACACCCGCTCCGGTGGCAGCAGCGGCCGTTCGTTATCGACGCGGCGTTCTTCGTAGCGGCTGCGAATCTCGCGCCAGAACTGTTCGGCACCGGCGTGGACTTCGCCCATCAGATAGCACTCGAGTTTGGCTGGCAGGTAATCGAACAACGTCGCCAACTGCGGAAAGAACAGCGACAGGTAGTACTCGATGCCGGCACTGGCAATACCTTTCGACACGTCGTCGTACAACGGACACTTGCGTACATCGACCGCAAACGCCTCGCGGAAGGCTTGGCGGAAACTGGCGATGGCTTGCGCGTGCAACGGGTATTCGCGGCCTGGCAGCAGGCGGATCTCGTTCACCTTGTCGCTGGAAATCTGCGTATCCGGCGCGAATACGCGCAGGCTTTCGATTTCGTCGTCGAACAGTTCGATGCGGTATGGCGTTGCGCTGCCCATCGGGTACAGGTCCATGATCGATCCGCGCACCGCGTACTCGCCGTGTTCGAACACGCTGTCGACTCCGCGATAGCCGGCGGCATCCAGTGCCGTGCGCATGTCATGCAACGCGAATTTCTGGCCGGTCTTCAGCAGCAAGGTGTTGGCACGGATGTAGTCGCGCGGCGGCAGGCGGTGCAACAGCGTGGTGACCGGCAGGATCAACACACCGCGCCGGGTGGCCGGCAGCAGGTGCAAGGCTTCGAGGCGGGCGGAGATGATGTCCTGGTGCGGCGAAAAATTGTCGTAGGGCAGGGTTTCCCAGTCCGGGAATTCAAGTAGCGCAATATCGGCAGCCGCCGGATCACCGGTCAGAAAGAACCGCAGTTCCTCGAGCAGGCGCGCCGCCTGCAACGGAGTTTCGGTGATCACCAGCGACAGCCCGTCGGAGCGCACGACCGCACGCGCCAGCGCCACCCCGGTCAGCGCCCCCTCGAGCCCGCCCCAATGCTGACGGTTGCCCGCGGCAGATTGCGGGGGCAACGAAATGGGATCGAAAGGCGTCACTGCTACTCCGGAACGCATGGCGGGCGCGGATTATAGCCCCCACATGACATTCGCAAGACACCCACTGAAACCGGCAGTGGGTGTCCCCCCGAAAGGTTTACTAGACCATGCCAGCCAAGGATAATGGCGCCCCGATTTTTCCCCCCTCTTGAAGGAAGGTTGCCGTGGTCCGTCCCAATATCGATGAAGGCTTTTTCAGCGACTGGAAACAGCGTGAGGCATTGGCGCAGGAAATGGTGCCCGTGCTGGGCCGGCTGGAGAACCAGAAGGGCGTGCAGGTGTTCATGTACGGCCGCACGCTGAGCAACCGCTCGGTACCGAAGATCATGCTGGCGCACCGCCGCGTGCGCGAGATGGCGCGCAACGAACTGTCCGAATTCGAAAGCCACCCGGTGCTGGTGGCGATGTCCAAGCTGAACCTGTGCCCATGCCAGATCGACCTTGGCAAACTGACGGTCGGCTATATGAACCAGGCCGAAGGCGGCAAGGGCATGGATGTCGATGCGTGGGTCAAGCAGGAACTGGCGCATCTGATCAACAACAATCACACGCCCATTGCTAAACCGGTCGACGTCGTGTTGTACGGTTTCGGCCGCATCGGCCGCCTGGTGACGCGCCTGCTGCTCGAGAACACCGGCAACGGCAGCGTGATGCGCTTGCGGGCAGTAGTCGTGCGCAAGGGCAAGGAAGGCGACCTGGAAAAACGCGTCAACCTGCTGCGTACCGATTCCGTGCACGGCACCTTCGAAGGCACCGTGCGCATGGACGAAGCCAACAGCCGCATCATCGCCAACGGCAACATCATTCATTTCATCAACGCCGATGCGCCGGACACCATCGACTACACCCAGTACGGCATCGACAACGCGCTGGTGATCGACAACACCGGCAAATGGCGCGACGAAGCCGGTCTGTCGCTGCACCTGAAATCGAAGGGCGTCACCAAGGTACTGTTGACGGCGCCGGGCAAGGGCAACCTGCTCAACGTCGTGTGCGGCATCAACCACGACATGATCGGATCCAATGACAAGATCGTCACCGCCGCGTCGTGCACCACCAACGCCATCGCACCGGTGCTCAAATTGATCAACGAGCGCTGGGGCATCGTGCATGGCCATGTCGAAACCGTGCATGCCTACACCAATGACCAGAATCTGATCGACAACTACCACAAAGCCGATCGCCGTGGCCGCAGCGCCGCGTTGAACATGGTGTTGACCGAAACCGGCGCCGCCAAGGCGGTGGCGAAAGCGGTGCCGGAACTGGCCGGCAAGCTGACCGGCAATGCGGTGCGCGTGCCGGTGGCCGACGTGTCGATGGCCATCCTCAACCTGACGCTGGTCACCCAGTGCACCAAGGAACAGATCAACGAATACCTGCGCGGCATCGCGCTGCACTCGCCGCTGCAGAACCAGATCGGTTACACCGAATCGAAAGACGCGGTGTCGAGCGACTTCATCGGCTCGCGCGAAGCGTCGATCCTCGACGCCACCGCCACCGTGTGCAACGGCAAGAACATGGTGCTGTACCTGTGGTACGACAACGAGTTCGGCTACAGCAACCAGGTGGTGCGCATGGTCGCCAAGATGGCCGGGGTCAATCACCTGACTTACCCCGAAAACGAGTCGATGGCGAGCTGATGCCCAACTGAAGTTTGCGCGTATGCGCCAATTTATCCTGAAGCATTACCGGAAAACGCTCACAGCCTTGGCGGTGGGCGTTTTTTTGTGGCTGCTGGCAACACAGCGTTCATCGACGCCGCCGGCCGTCGTGCAGGAATTGTCAGGATCGACCATGGGCACCAGCTGGCACGTGCAGGTGGTTACGCAACCCGCCGATGCCGGCAAGTTGAATGAAACCGGCAAGGCCATCATCGACCGGCTGGCCCAGCTCGACCGCGGTATCTTCTCCACCTATGCTGCCGATTCCGAATTGTCGAAACTCAATGCCGCGCCGCTGAACAAGCCGGTTCCTGCCTCGCGCGAGCTGATCGAAGTGCTGTTGCTGGCGCGCACGATCAATCGCCAGAGTTATGGCACCTTCGATGTCACGGTCGGGCCACTGGTCAATCTGTGGGGTTTCGGCCCCGACAAGGCCAATGGGGTGCCGACTGACGCCGCCATCGCTGCCGCGATGAAACGACTCGGTGCTGATCGCTACGATATCGATGTGCGGGCCGGCACAGCCATGCGCACCGCCGACATCGGCATCGACCTGTCCGCCATCGCCAAGGGCTATGCCGTCGACAAGATCGTCGAACTGTTGCAGGCCGCCGGCTTCGTCAATTTTCTGGTCGAAATCGGCGGCGAACTGCGGATGCAGGGCCGACGCCAGGCCGAGCAGGGTTGGATCGTCGGTATCGAAGCGCCACAGACCGGTCAGCGCAGCGCCATCGATCGCATCGACAGCCATGGCGATGCCTTTGCCGTCGCCGATTCCGGCGATTACCGCAATTTCTTCGAGGCGGGCGGCAAGCATTATTCGCACGAGATCAACCCGCGCAGCGGCCGCCCGGTCGATCATGCGCTGACGGCCGTCACCGTGCTGGCACCCACTACGGCCGAGGCCGATGCCTGGGCCACGGCGATGATGGTGCTCGGCCCCGTTGATGGCCCATTGTTGGCAAACCAGCGCAACATGGCGGTGTACTTTATAATCCGCAAGCAAGACGGCGGCTGGGACACGCAACACACACCGGCCTTCGAGCAATACCTGAAACCCTGTGTGCAGCCCGGCACCGAAGCGGTTTCCTGCAGTCCGGACACGGCCTCACCCACAGCGCAGGGGATATGAGATGAGCAAGCACAGCTACGATCTGATCGTCATCGGCAGCGGCCCGTCCGGCGAGTCCGCCGCGATGAATGCCGCCAAGCACGGCCGCAAGGTCGCGGTGGTCAATGACAAGCTGCGTCCGGGCGGCAACTGCACCCATCTCGGCACCATCCCGTCGAAGGCGCTGCGCCATGGCGTCAAACAGTTCATGCAGTTCAAGACCAATCCGATGCTGCGCGAATTCGGCGATGCCTCGAAAGTGACGTTCCAGCAACTGATGAAACACGCCACCAAGGTGGTGGAAGAGCAGGGCGTGGTGCGCTCCGACTTCTACCAGCGCAACCAGGTGCCGTTGTTCGAAGGCACGGCCAGCTTCATCGACAGGAATACCATCGAAGTGCAACAGGGGCGCGACAAGTTCAAGATGACGTCCGATTACTTCATGATCGCCACCGGCGCGCGACCCTATCGCCCGGCCAATGTCGACTTCAGCCATCCGCGGGTGTTCGACAGCGATACCATCCTCGGCATGCAAGTGCAGCCGCGCAAGGTCACCATCATCGGTGCCGGCGTCATCGGTTGCGAATACGCGTCGATCTTCGGTGGCTTGGGCTGCAAGGTCGAACTGATCAATCCCGCCACCTCGCTGCTGTCGTTCCTCGATCTGGAAATTTCCGAAGCGCTCAGTTACCACCTGCGCAACATGAGCGTGCGGGCCCGTCACAACGAGCAGTTCGAAAAGGTGGAATACCACGACGATCACGTCGTCACCTATCTCGAGTCCGGCAAGAAGATCATGAGCGACATCCTGCTGTGGGCCAACGGCCGCACCGGCAACACCGACCGGCTCAATCTGGCGGCCGTGGAACTGAGCCCCAACAGCCGCGGCCAATTGACCGTCAATGAGCGCTATCAGACCACGGTACCCAACATCTACGCTGCCGGCGACGTGATCGGCTGGCCGGCGCTGGCCAGCGCGGCCTACGACCAGGGCCGTGCCGCCACCAATGCCATCTTCGACCAGGAAGCCTTTTCGTCGCTGGAAGAAATTCCCACCGGCATCTACACGATCCCGGAAATCAGCACGATAGGCTTCAACGAAAAGGAACTGACCGACAAGAAGATTCCTTACGAAGTCGGCAAGGCGTTCTTCCGCAACATCGCGCGCGCGCAGATCACCGGCGACGAAGTCGGCATGCTGAAATTGATCTTCCATTTCGACACGCTGGAAATCCTCGGTATCCACTGTTTCGGCGACCAGGCTTCCGAAATCGTCCACATCGGCCAGGCCATCATGAAGCAGAAGGACGGCGCCAACACGCTGCGCTATTTCCTCAACACCACCTTCAACTATCCGACCATGGCCGAAGCCTACAAAGTCGCCGCGTTCGACGGTATCAACCGCGTTTTTTGAATGGGAAAATGACTTGAAGCGGCGGAGTTGAAAGTGTAAATTTCCGTTCCGTTTTGAGGACGGCCCCGCCCGCAAGTATGTCGTTGTTTTGGCTTTGTTCTGCCTCAATTCTTGCAAGTTTCAAGTAGTTTAATTCTGGTTACCGACACGGGAAACAGGCGTGAACATCGACCTCTGGCCTCTGCTGATCTATTCCGTCATCGTCATCGTTCTTATCTGCGCCCTGCTGGTCGCCTCGTCTCTGCTCGGTCAGCGCCGCAAGGATCACGCCACCCACGACGTCTATGAATCCGGCATCGTTTCCACCGGCTCGGCCAACCTCAAGATCGCGGTGCCGTTCTATCTGACCGCCATCCTGTTCATCATCTTCGACCTGGAAGCCGCATTCCTGTTTGCCTGGGCGATTTCGATCCGCGAAGCCGGCTGGGTCGGCTACATCGAAGTAGTCATCTTCATCGGCATCCTGATCGCCGGTTTGCTGTACTTGTGGAAGGCCGGTGCACTCGAATGGCGCACGCTGCGCCAACAACGTGATCTTGCCAATCTCAAGGGCGAAGGCGGGGTAGTCAACGTTGGCCGCAAAGCCGCCAGCAACGATACTCATCACGGTCAGCATGATGACCACCACGGCGCTTCGCATGGAGACTCCCATGCAGGCGCCCACGATGCCCACGGTCACGGGGGAGCACACTAATGAGCTGGGAACTGGTCAAACCAGAGCAAACCTATTCGTCGAGCCCCGGCATGAACCAGTTCGACGATTACGTTCGCAAGAACGTGATCATGACGACGCTGGAAGACATGCTGGCCTGGAGCCGCAAGAATTCGCTGTGGCCGTTCAACTTCGGTCTGTCGTGCTGTTATGTGGAAGCAGCTACCGCGATCTCGAGCCGCCACGACATCGCCCGTTTCGGCGCCGAAGTGTTCCGCGCCACGCCGCGCCAGGCCGACATGATCATCATTGCCGGCACCGTGTTCCGCAAAATGGCACCGGTCGTGCAGCGCCTGTACGAACAGATGATGGAACCGAAATACGTGATCTGCATGGGCTCGTGCGCCAACTCCGGCGGCATGTACGACATCTATTCGGTCGTGCAGGGCGTCGATAAATTCCTGCCGGTCGACGTGTACGTGTCCGGCTGTCCGCCGCGCCCGGAAGCACTGTTGCAAGGCTTGAACCTGTTGCAGGACTCCATCGGCAAACAGCGCCGCCCGGTCAGTTGGGTCATCAACGACCAGGGCATCCACATGCGCGAGAAAAATGTGGTGCAGCGTGAGTTCCGCCACGCCGAGCGCATCGCCGCCAAAGAACTGCGCAGCCCGGACGAGGTGTAGCCCATGAACGCTGCCGCGAATGCCGGACTGCCTGCTGTAATTCAGGCCCTGTACGAAAAATTTGGCGAAGCTACTTTCGTTCGTCAACACACTGCCGAAGGGATGCCGACGCTATGGGTGCCGCGCGACAAGGCGATGGCCGTGCTGAAGTACCTGCGTGACGATGCGCGTCCGCGTTACGAAATGCTGCTCGACGTCACTGCCATCGACGAACGCATGCGTGTACATCGCCAAGGGCAGCCCGCCAGCGACTTCACCGTTGTCTATCACCCGACTTCGTTCTCCGGCAACTGCGACATCCGCATCAAGGTTGCGCTGAAGATGAACGATCTGAACATGCCGACCGCAATTGGGCTCTGGTCGAGCGCCAACTGGCAGGAGCGTGAAATCTGGGACCTCTTTGGTATCGTGTTCACCGGCCACCCGAACCTGACCC